>NZ_JAPZEI010000011.1 GCF_027257905.1 Coraliomargarita parva | reverse complement strand
GGAAAATCGACGTAATCATCCACGAGTTCTTCAATGTTCCCCTCATGCGTATCCGACATGAACATTCGATGCTGCTTCCAGAAGGCATCATTTAGTATTTTGGATACGTTCATTTTTTTCTGAGATCAGTATTATAGGTCACACCCCGGAAAGATACGAACTGGAAAAGGTTCGACTTCGGGATGAATGGTTTCGATTTGCGCGTAAGTCGCTCATAATCAATGCCTAGCTCTCATAAACGTTATTTTTGTGCCGGGCAATGCTTTTCGGAGTGGTTGCACACCTTTTTCAGTTCGTAAGTTTTTGTGCCCCTGGCAGGATTCAGTTCGTAAGTTCTGTGCGTCAGGCCCGAGTCCAGTTCGTAAGTTTCGCGTTTCGAACATGACATGCCCACCCATAAGTATGAACAAGCGTTCACGTCTTTTTACTTGACGCCCCCGGAGCCAAGCGCCTTGGCTTGCGAACATGAAGGTAATTGAGTTTCCAGATTGGGATGCCGCATTGGGGCGTTCCGGGATCGGTGAGCGTGAGGAGGAATCCTTCCGCATTACGCTACGCTGGTATTTGAGTTATTGCGGCGAACAGGGCTGTCAGGCGACGGTGCCCAGTGCCCGTGCGTTTGTGGATCAGGCAAGACGTAATCACCCCAAGGTCCCGTCCTTTGCAGTGGAGCAGTGGAAGCAGGCGCTGAACTGGTTTTTCAAGCATGGTCGCGCTGCATCTGACATGGGTGCGGAGGCTGAGATTGAGATCACGGCATCGGTCAAGACGATGCGTTTGGGTCATGGGACACCGGAGTGGCGCTTGAAGATGCTGACGGTGCTGCGGCGCAGGCAGATGAGTTACCGGACGGAGACCACTTACATTGGCTGGGTGTTGCGCTTTGCGAGGTTCTGCGGGACCAATGACCTGGAATCGCTGGAGACTTCGTCCATCAACAAGTATCTGGACTTTCTGGCCCGGGACAAGCGGGTCTCGGCTGGCACGCAGCGGCAGGCGCTCAATGCCCTGGTGTTTCTGTATCGGGAAGTTTATCGGCGGGAGTTGGGTGATCTGGACGAATACAAGAAGGCTTATCAGAAGAAGCGGGTCCCGGTTGTGTTATCGCAAAGTGAATTGAATCAAGTCTTCGACTCCCTGCGGATGCCGTATCAACTAATGGCCCGGTTGCAGTATGCGGCGGGACTGCGCGTCTCCGAGCTCATGAGCCTTCGGGTGAAGGACCTCGACTTTGCCAACAGCCTACTGGTGGTGCGCGGCGGCAAGGGCGACAAGGACCGGGTGGCCCAGTTGCCGGGCTTACTGCATGTGGCCTTGCGTGAGCAGGTCGAGATCTCGAAGCGGCTATACGAGGAGGACCGAAAGAACAATGTGGAGGGGGTGTGGCTGCCGGAGAGCCTGGCACGCAAATACTCAAAGGCGGGACAATCGTGGCCCTGGCAGTGGCTCTGGCCCATGAACAACTTATCAATAGACCCGAGAGATCCGAAGGTAACGAGAAGGCATCATATCCTGGAGCGGGTGTATCAACGCAATCTGCATCGGGGTGTGGAGAAGGCAGGCATTACCAAACGGGTCACCTCGCATGTGCTGCGGCATTCCTACGCCACCCATCTGCTGGAACAGGGAACACATATCCGGACGGTGCAGCAGCTGTTGGGACATAATAACCTGGAAACGACTCAGATCTACCTGCATGTCTCGCCACAATGCGACGCCCGGCAGGTAAAGAGTCCGATTGAGGGCATGTCCAACGAACAAACCAAAGCGGCCTAGCCATCAGGCACGCTACCGCCATTGGTGCCTCTCGGAAAAGTCGCCAGGAAAACAGAAAGGGGATGTGTCAGAACAGCGCAAACGGTTCGAAGTTCTGTTTTAGAGCTACTATCTTACCATGTCTAGGTATTTTGAGATCATTGGCCATTAAATGCATGAGAAGCGGGTGTCAGAGCATGGTATCTGCCCCATTGCGGAGACCCGGTTTTGAACGTAGCCCCTCAAGCAGGAGGCTACGGTAACAGCGAGGACCGTACTCCCCTGCCCTGCCTGTACTGGTAAAGATGCATCCCACCAACCCTCAGCGTTCTGAGGAAGATGCGTAAGCCTTGAGCCTGCACTCAGGCTAGGAAAGCGATTAACAGGAAGAAGCCCATCATCGCAAGAAAGGCCGCGCATGGACCTGGTTCACTGCTACGCACTCAATCACACCAAGTGGGGGAATCAATAGCTATTGAAGGAGGGCGATCAGGAAACCGGCACCAAAGACCGTCAGAAAGACAATAAGCACCGCCAACAAGCCGCTCTGTAGTTGCTGCTTTAGGGTCTGTGGTCCTTCCGGGCATGCTGGCAGGCCCCGCTTGACTCGAATAGCCCGAATGAGCCGGTTGATAATGAGAATGTAGCCCGCGAGCGTGAGGAAGAAGCCAATAAATTGCAGCCAGATCTCGTCGCCACCAAAAACCATCATAAGTATCCCGCCCAACAACAGCAAGATCCCGCCGGGTAGTATGCCGATCCGCAGGAAAGTAGCCAGAGATTGCACCCCCTTAATGATGAGACCTGAGACACCCCCAAGAATGGCTACAATCAGTAAGAATAATAAGAATTCCAACATAGTCTTTAGTCTTCCCTGCCCATTCGATTATGGGTGCGTCTTAGCTTCCGCCTCCATGCGTTCATAAGTGGCCGCATCAAACTGGTCGAAAGCATACGTCTTCAACTCTTCCCAAGTTTGAAAACCGTAGAACTTGGCAAGATCCCGCTCAATCGGATCGAACTCATTCTCAACACGCCCCATCCACGCGATCACTTCGGCATACTCCTCCTGACTGGAACCTAGCATATTTGCAGGGCTGCCGATCTTGTCCCGGAAGAGCCGATTGGCCCACAACTGAACCGCCCAATACTGGCGTGTGGGAGGAAGCATGGGTTCGCCTTCCATATCTTCAAGCAACTGCACGCCGCGGCTGAAATCAGGCTGTCTGTAAATTTCAGTCTTCGCCTGCCCCGCAATAATGATCCGTCGCAAAATCAGTGCGTCCTCCCCTATCATCGGCATGGCCTTGTCATTGCGGATGGACTCCCGGAACTCAACCGGGGCGCTTTCCTTGAATGCCCCCACAAGCCTGAACTTGTTGTAGGCCGTATATACCAGAATCGGAGCCATGACACCATTGAAGGCTACCAGCACGATGAGCAAGGCTCTGAGAGCGGAGACAAAGAAGCTTTTGGCACCTTTAACGGGGGAATTCTTCCGGGCCGTCCCGATGGCTTTAATTGCGTAAAAGCAGATCACCAGTGCAGCCAATCTGAACAGCGCCTCAAACAGGGTCGAAAACCAGTCGATCGCACCACTCCCCCAATCGATTCCTACCAAATAACCGAAGACAAGGAAGACGAGCAGGCCGACTAGGAAGGCATGCGGCCAGCGTGAAATTCGACCCATGAAGCCCCGGAATCCACCTGTTGGGACTGTGGCCTGAGCAACTCCTACTGAATGGTCTGCTGCTGCATTCATCGAATCAAGTCAGTCTAGTTCCCAAAGATCCCATCGCCCCCACAATACGGGCACTGGAACTGCCCTCTCCAGCCGGTGCCGTTACACTGGACGCACTTCACCCCGGCAGCCAGGAGAGCCGAAGATAAGCCGATTGTAGCGAGTAGGAGGAGTAAGGTTTTACGTTTCATCAGGGCGACGGATTCAATGGTTATAGTGGCGTTATTGCACACCGGTTACCCCAGCGATCACAGGTAACAAAGTCAACGCTTTTCCCCTATGATCGCTGGGAATGAATTCCGTTGAACGTGTCGCCACCAGAACCCGCGAGCTGCGCCAAAAGCATGGCCTGACGCAGCAGGAACTGGCCGAGGTCGCGGACATGTCGGAGAAGTTCATCCAACAGATCGAGGCCCAGCGGAAGAAGGAGATCTGGGTCAGTACGGTGGAGCGCATCGCAACCGCCTTCGGCCTGGAACTGCATGAGTTCTTTGCCCCGGATATTCCGGAAAATTCAAAGCTGGTGAAGAAGGTGGTCAGCAGCCGGGTGCACAAATAACCCATAACCCCAAACAGATACAATCACATGAAATGCTCCTCGGAAAGCTGTAATAAAGAAAGCTTCGAGATGGTCGAAGGCATTCCCTACTGCAAAGCACATCGGGATGATATTCTATTTACTGAACTTGAGCAGCAGCTAGCAGCTTGGGAACTAAATAGCGAACCACCCGCCCGCTTTTGCTACCTGCTCGGACGCCTCTCGGACGATTTCAAAATTGAAGGCGAGTCCTATCTAAGCCCAGCGCGTATCCGTCAGCGTGGTTTCAACTGGAGAAGAGTACCGAATGGGTGCACATTTGAAATCACACGCCATCCAGGTGCCTGGACGCAGGCAGTCGCAGAAAAGGTTGTGCAGCAGTGGCGGGCTGACATCGAAACCCGAGAGCTTCACCTCATTGGTGAGCGTGAATTCAAGGACGGCGACTTGGATCGAGATTACTAAGCCAACAACGCATCCCCCGCCCCCTGACCTATGGACATTCAACTTCGCTTCAAAGTATTGCTCCCGGATCGCCCTGATGTGAGCGAACTGGAAAGAGACGCGGTCATCACCCTCGACACGGATTCCGTCGACGACAACATCCTCTATCTGATTCGCAGCCGTATTGAGCCTTACGAACGGATCGACGTGGACTTTCTTGATGTCTCCGATACCACGCAACTGACCAGGCCTCGAAGAGAATGGTCGTCCAAAGTGATGAATGTCTGCCGTCTGGTCGCCAAGATTGACCCGGAAAGCGGGGATTTCGCCATGACTGCAGGTGGCACCTTCAAAGATGTTGAGACATGGGTACCCGACCTACTGCCTTGCAGCGGAGAAGGTTTGGACGATTTCATCGATGGCCTGCTCAAGGATGATCAGCGTATCGGAGTCGAGATAGAGATCGCGCGCAGACGATTAGGGGAGCAAGAGGACTGATTGGAACCATTTACGTAGAGACAGTAAGAGCTCCGACCTTCCAGGATTACAGCCTCATATTCGAAGCCAGTTATTAACGACTTCCATCGCATCTGCAACATCCACACGGTCGACAGCGTTTACTTGGTCAAGTAGCTCTTCCGGCAACAGTGCATCGTACTTATCGAATGTCTTTACGGGCATTGCTGAAGCAAGCTCTACCGGATCAAAACGAAAAGCCTTTAAGGCTGCCAGAATTCGACGGAACTCAGCTAAATCGATGTTCATGAACGTCAGTGACAGGGAATCGAATTCATGCTTAATCTTCATATAGCTAAGCATCAAACGGAGAGTTCTAAAAGTCTTGGACCCCACCCAAGGAAACCAACTAATGAATGTCGCCCCAACAACGAGACCAGTTGTCGCAGCCCCACTATTTTGCCCAACGTAACGCGCCGCCCCCAATAAAACTCGGGCATTATGATCCAGGAAGCTGGGATACTCCTCAGAAAGAAGGAGCTCTCTCATTTTAGAAAACACCTTGCCATCAATATCACCCGCTTCGCCAACAAACAGAGGGGGCACCCTTTTATTGGTGGGCTTAACCCAGACGGTCTTTTCTCGCTCCCCGATATCCTCAACAACCCAGCGTCGACCGCCTAAGATAAAACATTGTCCAGCAGGTAACACATTGTCCGCAGGAATCTCTCCTATAATTTCATCCTGCCAACGAACAGTAAATATTTCGTTCGAAATGAACGCCGCATAAAAGTCGTGTGAACTGGCGATTTCCTCCCCCACTAATGCTAAGATCAATTCTCCTGTGGGTATTTGTTCTATAATGTCATTCTCCCCCAATCCATGTAAGATATCACGAAACAAAGGTTGATCAATCGCCCTAAATGGCCCGTCGACACATAGTATTTGGTATAGATGAGCGGCATGAATACCTCCCGTCTGCCGCAATATGCTCATCACTTGATGAACCATGGTACTTACATGGAGTCGGCATGAGGTAGGTGCCTCGATCCATTTCGACAACATGAGTTGCACAACTGCTATGGATCGAAGCAGCTCCGGGAACATTAAATTAGCCAGTGATGAATCTGTGTGAGGTGTTTCATCACGAGTATAGAGCCTCATACGAGCTGGCTCGCCATTTCGACGTCCGGATCGACCAAGACGCTGTATTAAAGCTGAAACGCTCCATGGCGGATCAATTTGACCTACAGTTCGTACACTGCCGATATCTATCCCGAGTTCTAAGGTGCTTGTGCATAGCGCAGTAGCAGGGACAGGACCTTTCAGTCTCATCTCAACATCCTCACGTACGCATTTCGCAAGCGAACCGTGGTGCAAGCAAAACGGATCATGACGCCATTTATGCTTTCGAGCCTGCTCGTGCAGAATATCAGCCAGTTCCTCCAAAGTCCTCCGGCTATTTCCAAACACGAGATTCGTCCCGACTTGAAAATGGGCAGATAAATCATCCGCAATGCAATCTAAAGCATCCCTTGAGAGTTGGGGTGAATCACCAGGAGGCTGACTCAGCGATTTCCCAAGCTTTGCCAGTGGAGCCAGAGACTGCCAAGACTCATACGGAACGGCACAGATGATACTTGCGGTCGTATCAGGATCAAAAAGCCGGCCCTCACCCCTTCTCTCACTCCACCTTGGTCGCTCGGTTTGAGCACGCAACCCGATACGAATATCTCGACCGCCTCCCTCCGAAATTAGAACGACCCTTTCCGAATCATCCGGCCTCATGAAATCCCGGGCAAGTGTGGCATCCCCCAATGTCGCAGACAAACCGACCATTCGTGGATTGCATTCTGCAACAGCGCATAATCTTGAAATCAAACTGCGCAGATGCATCCCCCGAACATCGTCAACAAAGACATGAAGTTCATCAATGACTACAAATGCAGTGTGCTTGTAAATTCTCGATAGATCCCGTCCATAATTGATAAAATTCGACTCTAGCGATTCAGGCGTGATTAACAGTATACCGCCCGGCTCCTTTCGAAATGCCTTCTTCTCAGTAGCAGTGACGTCGCCATGCCATCGACGAACAGGTATATCCAAGTCGGCACATAGAGTCTCCAAACGAGCCCATTGGTCGTTAATCAACGCCTTGAGTGGGCTTACGTATATCACGAGCTTCTCAGGTGCTTCAGAGAGATCAGATAGTATTGGAAGGAATGCAGCCTCGGTCTTCCCTCCAGCAGTGGGAGCAGCAATTATCAGATCTGAATCGGTCCTTCGAAGAACATTTATCGATCTTACCTGGATCGAGTGCAATTGCGTCCAGCCTTGCCGAAAGATAGCGCGCTGCACACCATCACTAAGCAAGCTAAAGGCACTTTCCGGCATATCATTTAAAGCTTAAAGCTAGCCAGGTCAGAATCCTGATCGTCATCCGACATCCCTCCCTGAGCAACCTCCTCTTCAACCGACATCGGAACGGTCGGCTTTCGAATAAAGTCCGCTCCAACTAGCTCTTCCCATCGCTGCTCGGGATTTTGCTCCAAAACATTCAGTAGCCCAACGAACGACCTGATAATATCCCGCGGTGTCTTGAAGTATTCAGCCCCTAAGGTCTCATTGGCCTTACGCAATACTGCTTCGATGGCGTCCCCTTGAAGCAAGGCCTTAGAGCTATCTCCAAATCCATGTACCCGATTTATGTTGACCAATAACACATATAAATCCTCAGCGGTAAGATTGGGCAGACGAATGACAGGCCCTGCTAAATCCTGAACACCAGCAGAAGTAAACGGATTATCTGCAAGGCGAGAGCGCAAAGCTTCATAGCTAAACAGCCCCCGCCTCTTGTCTTCCAAAAATTCATCGGTGCCTGCCAACAGAAAACCAATCCCGCTAGCACCACCTTGCAAGCAGTCGTTTAGTATGGTTAACAATGCTTCATAATTGGCGTGGCGTGAGCGTGAACTGGGTAAACGGTGAGACAAGACAACCATCTCATCCAAGCTCACCAGAATACCTCCGTATCCTGCCTTTCTGGTAAAAGCAGCAATGAGCTTCAGCATCCCGTAGATATTCTCGTCCTCTATAATCTCACGGACTCCGAGATCCTGTCTTGCCTCCGTTTTTGTCGAATATTCACCGCGCAACCAGCGTAGGGCAGCGTTTTGCAGAGCATCGTCTCCAGCAATATGCCCTTCATAGTATTTAGCCAAAACATGAGAGAAGGCGTAACCGCCAACATAATCGGAAAGGTCATTCAGGTCATTACGAATACGCTCGACTACCTCATCTTCGCTCCCCCCCGCAGACATAACCTCATGATGGATATTGCTGATCCAGCCTTCGCAGATAGACCGAAGTGCACCACCTTCTGGGCGAGCACGTGTCGAGAGATTCCTCATAAGCTCGGAGTACAATCCTCTCGCCTGCCCACCGCTCGCTTGCAAACGCCTCTCCATCGAAATATCCGCAGAAAGAACCACTAGACGTTTTTGCAGCGCGAGATTCCTGCTCAGGGTCAGGAAAAAGCTTTTACCACTGCCGAACCTCCCGATCACAAAACGAAATGCAGCGCCGCCCCCGTTGATCCTATCAATATCCTGGAGCAGTGCAGAGACCTCCAGCTTTCGTCCGACCTGGATCAAGTGTAATCCAAGCTTAGGCACAAGCCCGGCTTGAAGAGATTGTAGGACAGCATCACGCTCACGCGGCTTGATCTTCGGTGCTTGTGATTTTTCCATGGGAAATTGGCTATGATGGGATCAATTCTAGATTAACAGATACGGGGTCTTCATCTTCCAGCAGAAAGTCACCCAAGTATTCGTCGGACCATTCGTTAATTGCATCGTACACCGCATTAGGCATCAGGTGCAATTCACTGGCAGCGCTTTCAAACTCAGACTTAGACCAACGCTCTTTGCTGACCAATTTCAGAACAAAAGGAATAAATTTTTCATCCAAACCTTCGATCCACCCGGCTTCCTCCTGGATAGTCTCACCTGACGCATCAGAGCCTTCAACTTCCGGTGTTTCAACCTCCTCCTCTGCCTCAGCCATAGCAACCGATAAGATCCCAATAACCTCGGCAGTCTCAGCAGACAGCCGCTCGATTCGGTCTCGATCTAATTTGAATTTAGTTTCGGCAATAGAGACGGGGCGAGGGATAGATTCACCGGGATCGGCTTGAACAGACTTTGAAACGGCGACCTCATCAAACCCGTCGAGCTCCTTCTTTAGTAAACTTGTAATTTCTGGGGATAGATTAAGGGCACGGAAAATACGCTCAAGCATGCGCTCCTCGTCTTTTGTCACAATGCCATCCGCAGTTGCAACGTGACAGAGGACTTGGGCCACTGCCTGTGAGTTCACAGCTGGAACAGCTTTTGCAACTTTAATGATCGTAGCAGGGGCATTGTTTAAATCACGTTCCAGCAAAGCACTCCAAGCACGTAATCGCATGCGATCTGCCTCGGGCATATCTTCTGATTCAATCATGCAGGCAATGGTTTCACTCTCTCGCAGATCAAATCCCCCATCGCTCGCAGCTACCGATGCCGCCATTTGAACTAAGGCACAACGACCGAGGAAACCTGCAGAAGGGACTCCACCGATTGAGAGATCTAGCATAGCCAGCTCCTTATTCGCATTCCAGCCAGAACCATGTGTTCGGGGGTCAGGCTCGACAGCAAAACCCAAGCACTCAAGACCTTCAGCCAATTGCTTTGACTGTGTTGGCGTATACTTTTCACGTCGCTCAGTTCCGAAAAATGCTGCGATTGAACCAGCTGCGACAAAATGGAATTCGTCAACAGGAGTACCCTCTGCCAACAACTCATCGAACTTGGGCTTTATCTTATCCACAGTCTCCTGTCGTAACTCAGGAGGAGTCGCAATCAATGTAAGAAGATCCAGCTCCTTATTGGCAGATTTCGATTTGGCACGAACGTAACCGGACAGATCCGTGCAACATTCATTCCAAATAGCAACGAGCTTCTTCCGATGCGAAGACAAAATCGATGCATAGGTTGCCCGAGCTTCAAGTCTAGAACAGTCGACTCCCCCATCCAGTAGCGATGCGCTGGCCGGTCGATAACGATCAATCACGACACGACTTCCCAATTTCAGGGGCACCCCGTCTGGAAATACTGTAGAGAACCGGCTATGAAACAAAGTCTTAAACTCATAGGAAGAACGCTTCAGTACATTTGAGCGAGATGCATTCTGATCGAATCGCGCAATCTCCATCGCGACATCGGCTTGAACATTTAGATTCCGCGAGGCCAAACTACCGAGAATCAATGCGAGTTCGTCTTCACTTAAAACACTATGTTCCAGCCCAAGGATCCAGGGCCAGATTTGCGCATACCTCTCTTCCCCCTGATGATAGCCCCAGAAGTGCAGTAATTGCGAAAAATAGGACGGGAGCGACTTGGATCTTCCATGTGGCGAATATGTCACCATCAAGCGAGCGATTTCATGCGCAATGTCATCCGAAAAGTCTCCATCGATCAAAACTCTTCTCTCCAACCCGTAAAAGAATAGAAAAATGTAACCGAATTCTCTGACACCGGGATCCACATCGATGCGATCATTGGCCAGCCAATCAAGGTAGGTCCCTCTTTGCTGAGGTGTTAAATACTCATAGCAGGGGTAATATGATAATTCCGCAGCAACTCCCTCAGCAGCCTTACCAACCGGTAGTTTTCGATTGAGCGCTGACGGTTCAAAAACTTTAGCATCTCCATCTACGTAATAGACAAGGCCTGCGCTAATATTTCGACCTGCCACCTCAACGCTGTCACCATGCGCAACCCAATTTAGATCTTCCCCTCCTCTTGTATGACCATACCTAGCGCCACCGAGTTCAACACGTATCGTAAAATCTCCATCACCTGAGCCTTTGCTGCGCGTACGCGAACTCACGCTACGAGAAGCTTCCTCTGTCTTACCGGACGACTTAAAAACCAGAAAGATAAAGCCAACTAAAATTCCGGCACCAATACCACCCCACATGCCGCCAAGAATAATACCGAAGATAATGGCTAAAGCTAATACGACTTTCATAACAATATATTTATCGGGTTCCCGTTCCAGATTAGATTCGCTGCATCGGACTCAAATGTCTGCCCCAGCCACTGCCCTGGTTTTCTTCTCTGTGGTTAAGTTTAAATTGGATTGGGTCATAGTAAATCATCTCCTGAATCAGTAACTTCAATAAGGAGGACTTGTTCGTTGTTTTCGCGAATCCAGAAGCACTCCAGGAGATTCACATCGATGCCTAATACCTGAGCCGCTGCTTGACGCACGCCTCTCGGCACATTGGCTGGAAATTTCTCTGGATGTCGCCGAGCTCCAGTGACCTCCCAACTTGCTTCATAGCCTCCAGCCAACTTGGCATGAACATGATAGACGTCACCGTTAAAATGTGGCGGGTCCTTACGAAGGGTGTGCCCGTTAACATGCTTCCAAGACTCTACCAGCAGTTCTTGGTTGGCATATTCAACACAAACAACACCTAAATGTTGAACAAATAGTATTTCTGCTGCGATCTCTTCTAAACTTAGTTTTTTGTTTTCCATTTAAATTATTTATCAAATCTGAGAGAATTTCTTTTTTTACATCAAATCGTCGGGATCGATATCAATGTTATCCTCGGGTCTTTCTTCAGATTCTTGGCCGGTGGCGGGTTCGGGCAGTTCGGAAGTATTCGAGATTGGCCGCCTCTGCCATTCATTCGCGATAGCATTCCAATCAACCTCCCTATCCTCTTTATGTGTCCAAACCTCCCAGAAGTCTGGGTCATCGGACTGTGGCTGATGTTCTTTGGGCAGATCTCTGATTCGAACAAGCACAGGTAGTTCAGACGCCCACCCCAGAAGTATAGCGTTTTGCGATGGTAATGACGGGAGGTCGCGCAAGAGCCCACGTAAGTTATCGGGGACAAGCTTGTGAACCAGTTCTTGGTCGCGGTCATTACTAATTCGGTGGAGCAGGAAGGTATTACATTGCGAAAGAACTGTTGGAGATAGCTCTGAAGGCCTCTGCGATGATAATACCAGCCCTAGACCGAACTTGCGGCCTTCGCGCGCTATTTTTTCAAACAGCTGGCAGCACGTTGTTGCAGCGTCGTGATTTTCTCCGTCTTCCTTGTATCGCTTAACGAAAGTATGTGCTTCTTCCATTACCAACACTGTAGGAAGCACTTTGTGCTTCGGATGAATTCGGCGATACCTCTGGAGAGACTCGAACGTCATCCGAGCTATCACCGTAGTTAGGAGGTGAACTACTTCAGATGGAACCAGCGATAGATCAATAATAGTTACAGTGCCGTTCTCTGCTTTATTTCCGCCGATATAGTCTGACAGCCAAGCTTCGAGAGTCATCCCATCTGCTTGACCAATAATTGACTTCATTCGAGCATCAGAGAGCAAACTCTTCAGCCTCATTAGTAATGTCTCTACATATTCGGAAACATTTAGCAGGTCTGCGGTAGCTTCTACGTTCTGTAAAAAATCATCGCCTGTAAATTGGATCGGGATGTCTGGGTCAACCAGTTCAAATTCATCCTCCGTGCCACCGAAAGTAGTATAAGCTGTTATTATTTGGTCCCTGAACTCTTGGATCTCCTGCCTGTTGAATTCATAGGTTGGATATTGACCCTGTCGATTCTGCTCAAACGCAGTGACCATGTTCAAAACTGCATCTAAAGCGTCTTTCTGAGTTTGGCTAAACTCGTCTTCAGCGACTAGACCATCTCTCCACACTTTAATTTTCTCGAAGAAGTTTTTTGGGTGAGGAAAGTTGCCCCATGGCCTTCCGGCATTTATTTCTATTTTCAAAGCAGTCGCAATTGTCCTCAAATAACGACGCATCTCATTCGGCTTTAAGTTACCTGATTGATCGGTGCCTTCTCTGACACTACGCAATGCCTGTACTAGGGTTGGTCGCTGTGTCTTGCCACTGGCTTGCGTAAAAGCTGCCCATTCTGCACTGTTCCAGAACCACAAGGGAATCTTAAGCGCTTTCACCTCAGTTTGGTCTCCTTCGAACCCGACTTTGAATTGTCTCGCATCTTTGTAGTCAGCGAATGCACGGCTATATTCTCCGTTTGGGTCGAGGATGATAAAACGGGCATTCGGTCTATCTTTACCGGTTGTAGCGAGCGACCAGCGAATCAGTCCTGCCACTGAACATGATTTTCCACTACCTGTATTCCCAAGGACCGCGAGGTGACGTCCAAAGAGACGATTAGGGTCAATCCTGACTTCAGCACCATCTGCTAAGGGGCTCGAACCAATTTTGACATGCCGATTAGTGCCGGATTCTATTATTGATCGTAACTGTTGGGCTGTGGGGAGAAGGACATGATCTCCAACTGATGGAAAAGATTCAACCCCTCGGCGGAAGCGAAAAACCGGATTTCCGTCTTCGTCCTTCGCTGAAGTAGCGAGAGTTCCAATGGGATTTAGACAGAGCTTTCTGAGTGGGTAAGGTAGATCAACCAATCCAAAATCCTGCATTCCCTTTCTCTTCGGATATTGGGAACGCTCAATAGTAATCCATTCGACTTGTCCGACAAGATAACCATTGTCTGAAGGAATTAAGACATACCCGTTTATTCGGGGAAACGGTCTAGGACTTCCAGTATTCAGTGCGAGAGATTCCGGGGCCTCGATATCAAGTAGCACCTTGACCTCATCAGGTGAGACAAAGTCGATGCTGCCGATTCGAAGCGAATCCGCAAAAGCTAATGGTGACTGGCTCATTGAGCGTCACCTTTCTCAGTATCTCTTTCCGACTCCTTGGTCCCAAAACGCATCTTCAAAAGATCACTCATTCGGGATGTTGTTCGGTCAATTGAGGACTTTGGAAGGAAGTTTTCGGTAAGGATGGAAATGTCTGCAAGAGCCGGCCCGATTAACAAACTGATCTGAGAAGGACGTCCCACTCGTTCGTAGTTTTCCATTATGCGCCCCATAGTATCGCCATAGGAAATCACCACTAAATGTGTCGATGGTATAGTAAGCATGTCGCGTATAATGCGATTTATATGCTCATCACCAAAACTATAACCGTAAGTTACTAGTGTGCTGTTAGGCCGACACAGTGCAGCTGCAAAATCCCTGAATAGCTCTACATACGGATATTGGGCGGTCTCTGAGTCCTTTGCTGCATTCGGATAAATCATCAGGCTGTCAGCGTTGACGCCGGAAAAACCAGGCATGGCTAAATATGGCTTTACGTCCGACGTTCCGAATGGAAGACCTAGACGCCGAATCTCGCCACCAACCTGAGCCCAATCAATCGAGCCGTGAAGCTTGGTAAAACGGGCAACTCCTTCTAAATAGCGAGGCTCCCCCCGTATGCCGGGAGGGTTATAGTGCATATCAAGATCAAGCCTTGATGTCCTGAAGATGGGATTCAAATTGCCAACGAACCGGTCGAGTAGGTGTATACCTGCCAGTTCGCAACCAGCCTCAATTAGGCGGTCGTAGTTGGTCGTAAATACATTCAAGCGGTCACGTGTTCCCGTCCTACTAGCGAAGCTCATCAAAAAGTTAATCAACGTGTTGAATGCATTTTCACGAACTTTTTCGTCGGCATCGGCAATCCCAACTTCGCTTTGTAAAATGCTATCAGCGAAACTCTTCATTATCGTTTCGATTTCAGTAGATAATGACGAGGATCGTTCATCCTGCAGAATCGCGAGAGCCCTGAGTAATTCGTTTGCTACCCTAAGGTCATCCTCGATATTCGGATTTTTACGGACAACAGCTTCAGCGGACTTGTTTGCAGCTTCTTTGATCTTTGCACCTTCTATCACGAACTCGGCACGATTCATCCCAGCTGCTGCTTTATTTGCTGCCAGATAATGGATAGCGTGGGTGAGGCCAGAGCCTGCTAATAAGGATAGATGTTCAGATTGAAAAAGGGCTGTTAGCCAAGGTTCAATTCGCTGACGCAAGTCATTTACAGAAAACGTGTTCTCCGCCCAAGATGGCTTCTCGGCACTGTCGATCTGATACTTATCGTCCTCTGATTGGGTAAAGTAGACAGGCTTTCGATCATCACGTGTTTTAAGAATATTTACGTGTGGTTCTTTTTTCTCGGGAGTCGATATCATGGTGTCGCTCATTTCAGTTCAAAAAATTTAGCTTCCTCAAGCGCCCGGTAGCGCTCTGGGTGGCAGGTGAGGATGATAATTTGGAGTCGGTCGGAAACTTCTTCCATAAGGGTTAAGAGACGCGCGAGCCGTCCGGCATCAGTTGCGTTCAGCACGTCATCCAGAACGACCAACTGGCGCTGCTCTTTGGCGAGCACGTCGGCCAGGGCCAGACGGGCTACCAGATAGAGCTGCTCCTGTTCCCCTCCGGAAAGGTTGTGCAGTGCTACGGGATCCGTTGCGATTTCCGGGCTCACGGCATCGGGCACGAAGTCACCAGTCAATTGCAACTGACCGAGGCGAGGCCCGACGATGCGGGATAGCATGCGGGAGGCACTGCGAGCGACGGGAGCCGAGACACTGGCCACCATGCGACTTTTGCAGTTGGAGACGGTATCGTGGAGCAACTGGATGGCATCCATGCGGATGGATTCCTGCTCGATCTCGGTCTTCACCGCAGCCAATTCTTCCTCGGCGGCAACCAGCTTTGAGTAGGTGCCCTCGGCCGCGAGCGACTGTAACTGCCCTTCAGAGGTCTTTTCCTCGTCGCGGGCCTTGGACTCGGTATCCTCCAGTGCCGTGAGCTGCTTTTCCAACTTATCGAGCTCTTTGCTGGGGTCATCGGGAAATTGTTTCAGGGCTTCCTCTGCCTTTTCGGCGGTCACCTTGGCTGCCTGCCAGGACATCAACGCTTCAGAAATCGCCTTGGTCCGCTCTTCGTCTGAGAGGTTGTCGCTACTGAGCTCTGTCAATTGGCGCTGGGCGGTTTCCAACTGCCCCTGAACCACTTTCAGGTCTGCTTGAGCTTCACTGACCGCCTTATCGGCTGCGGTGTGTCCGGCCTGCGCTTTTTCGTAAGCATCCTCTGCGGCTGCAATCGCATCTTCGATGCCCTTGCTTAAGGTCTCGAACTGAGACTGCAGGGCACTCAGACTCGGTGGCTGCTCGGACCATCCATCGAACTGCTTTTCTGTCTCCGCAGTTCGTGCCTGGAGCTCGGCCTGATTCTGTTTCAGCACATCGAGAGCATCTCCAGACAGAATATCCTCAATGCGCTCTTCGAGTGTCTGAACGTCCTGCTCCAGCTTGTCTGCCTGATTGCGGAGCTCTTGCAACTTCTCCGGATCGTCGGTGCCGTAAGGTTGTGTGAGGTTTTCGATCTTCTGCTTCGCTTCGTCGAGCTCAGTGCGGTGTCCATCGGCGTTGCCTTTGGGACCCGAGGCTCGAATCGAGCCAAAGTCCGTAACCGACACATCCACCCAGTCATCGCCTGACAGTTCGAAGGTTTTCCCGGCTTCGACCTTGCTGTCTCCGGAGCCGGTGGCGCTTTTGACCACGATGTCTTTCTCCGGTGTGATCGTGAGGTGTATTTGAGATGCTTTGAGGGCAATAGTCGCTTGATCTCGCTGACCGATCCATTTGCGCAGGTCACGAATCGCCTTTGTAGATGGCGCGAGGATGCCCTCCAATGACTGCGAGGCTTTGGTCTTTTTCTGGGTCAACTCTTCGACTTGGCCCAGTCGCTTTCCAAGTGCTTCTAGGCTTTCACGCTGCTTGAGGTAGTCGCGAGCGCTGTCGATGGTCTTCTGGCGCTCGGAGAGTTGGCTGCGCTTGGCACGGGCGTTTTCCTGCGCTGTGCGCTGCGTCGCCAGTGCATCCTTCGCCTGTTGTTCTTCTTTCTGGAGTCCGGTGAGCTGAGATACTTGCTCTTCGGCAGTCTTAGATAGCGTAGCAATCTGTTCCCGGGTTTGGCCAATCTTCTGTTGGCGGCTGTTGAGACCATCGTATTTCTCCTTGGCCAGCGCTTCCGCATCGCGCTTATTGCTTTGCTCCGATTTCAGCTTTGCATAGGCCTCCGCGTTGGCGCGGGTTTTGGTGACGGTGTCGCGCAGCGCATCGGCCTCACGGCGAGCCTGGAAACGACGCTGCCGGGCATCTTCGACATCGTGTCCTGCCTGCTCGAAGGCGAGGTGCTTCTCGCGAATTGTAGTCAACTGCTGCGCTAACTCGGTCTCTCTTTCTTGGAACAGGACAAGTGGCGCTGCATTCTTGCCGCCTTTGAAACTGCCCTTCTTGGTGAAAAATTGGAGATATTTTTCTTCGATACGGTCCTCGATTTGACCACCGCTCTCGCCAGACATTTGAATGCCCAGAGCCCCCTTCAGGCGTTCCGCCGCGTTGCCTGAAATTTTATCAAGATGCAGTTCACCCTGCGGCGCCCATAGAATTTGGGCCAAGCCCCAGTGTTCTTGCTTGGACAGTCCCCTCCCCGGTGCTTCAGCCGACAGGATTTCGCGGATGCGCTCATCCGCATTACGGCCATCTGCGACGGGTTTGAAGGTTCCGCCCTCCAAGCGGAGCAGCTTTGCGGATTTTCCCGAAAGGAAAGCTTTTTCGACACGCCAGGTAGCATCGCCTTCGATAAACTCAATGGCAACCGAAGGAGTCAAATCACGTCCCCAAGGTTGAACCGCTGCAATCTCACCTCCGCTGACATGATGAGCATCGAACAGGCCACGACGCATAGCCTCGAACAGGGAAGACTTACCCGTGCCGTTGGGCGCGTGGATCACATTCAGGCCTTCAGAAAACGGTCCAACTTCGACCTCGTCGAGGAGGCTGCGCCAATTGGAGACGATGATACGCTTCAGGATCATGAGGCTGCCTTCTCCTTGCTATCAAACAGTTCGATTAAGGCTCGGGTGGCGACTGCACGGTCGCGGTCGTTGGCTCCATGCATGGCTTGCTGTCGAATAGTCTCGGCAGCTTCGCGAAGCGCACCGGCAGGCAGTTCCTCAATCCATGTATCATCTTCCGGTGCTGGTGTCAGTGTATCAGCGCGAAGTTCCCCGAAGAGGAAGCGTGTTTGCAGTATTTCACGAATCGACTCCAAGTCCTCTCGGTCCGATGCAAAAAGAAGTCCGTTGAGACGCAAACGCACCAGCGTTTGCTCGGAGTCGTCCAATGCACTTAACTCGCTAATGATGGGTTTCAACGAGCCGGGAGTATCCAAGCTACGCTCCATAGAATACCAAGAAAGGCACCCAGTTGGAAGCACTTCAATATTGGGAGTGGCGCCGCGTTCCGAGATTTCGATCAAGAGTGCGTTACCACTGTCCCGCTCGCCGAATTTGGTAGTCTCATGCGTGCCGGAGTAAGCCATGCGAATCGCTCCGTTACCATCTTTGTAAGGTGCGTAGGAGTGCCAGTGGCCGATGCCCAAATAATCCAGGCCAGCTGTTTCAGCCGCATTTTGAGGGATAGGAAAATCGGGCTCCACATCTGGTAAACCTTCAACGTTTCCATGCCCCATCCCAATGGCGATCTTCGCGGAGTCCTGCGCCTGTATCCACGAAACAGGGTTTCGGGTGGAGTATTTCTCTTTAAGAGGCGAAGGGTAAATCGTGCAGTTTTCCAGCTCTATCGGTTCGTTCTGACGAATGACCATGACGTTCCTACTCTCCTCCCATACCGGATGCTCCCAAACACAGCCGGGAGCCAAGGGATCATGGTTGCCGGGCGCGATGAACACCTTTCCCTTGAACGCGGCCAGTAGTTGGCCGACCTTTCGAACGAGTAATCGATCCACTGCGTTGTCTTCGAATATGTCGCCAGTGACCAATATCAGCTCAGCTTCCTTTTCATTTCCCAGTTCGACTAGGCGTTTGATCGAATCCAAGCGGGCCTCACGCACAGCCTGCGAAGCCGCCCCAAGCCCACTAGCTTTCATGCCCATCTGCCAATCGGCGGTATGTATGAAACGGATCACAGGCTTAACTTCCTTTCTAGACGAAACTCTGGAAATACACCACTCACATCGGGCAACATGATACGAGGAATCAGCCGACCAATCACAATAGAGTGATACAGTTTTACGGGCATCGGACTAGTTAAAGCATACATTCGTTATGCCAAAACCTGCGAAGAACTACGTCAGACGACAAGTAATTAAAATGTAAATAATAAAGCTATACAGCGTCACCTTATTATTTAGGAGAAGGCTCGGCTCAATGTATCGCGTCTATCGATCCGTCACACTGTTAGAATCGCTTGCCTTTCACTGCAGATGGATCTGTTCAGACACTACAACAGAATAAGCTCATGGCAGACAAATGCAGCCTGATGAAAAGAGGTGAAACAAGATGCATCAAAACGCTACAACATGAACAATAAAACATTGATAATAAGCTTGTTACGAACGTATAGCCTATCAGAATACATACTACGTTCTTTGACAGTCCACCCTGCATACTTAATATGCAAATAACCAAAATTCAATGGTGCGATGGCACCATCAACCCCGTCATGGGCTGCGACGGATGTCCGTTGCGTCTTTCTGACCGGGCTGTTTGTTCTGAGATTGAAAATCGTCTCAGATGTGAAGTTGAAAATATAACCAAAGAATCGATTCAAGGCATCCTCACGTCGTATATAGTCGATGAGGACCCGAACCGGCGGCGACGGATTGAAAATTCCATAGCCAATGCCGGGATCAGCGGCCTGAAAAAGAATCAGCTACGCCTGATGACCCAGAGGATCTACTCCCAAACATCCGCCTGCTATGCGGGCAAGGTCATCGATGCGGTTGGAATCCACCGCCAAGGTCATCCGGACCGGTTTGAGGATGTGACACTGTATCCCGGTCGTATGGAAACCGCGGCACGAACCCGCCCCCTACTCGGGTTGGATCGAACGAACAAGCCATGGCTCAACGGATTCCCACGCTTGTGGTTTGTTTCCGATATGGGCGATGCCTTGAGCAACGGGGTTTCCTTCGAATACCTCGAAAATGAAATCGTTGATGTGGCAACTTCACCCAATGGCTCCAGACATGTCTGGTTGTGGCTCACGAAGCGTCCGCGCAGGATGCTCGAATTCGCCGAATACCTTCGATCACGAGGTAAAGAATGGCCGATAAATGTGGTCCCGATGTCTTCTGTGATCGACCAGCGTATGGCTCGTCAGGTCGATTATCTGCGGCAAGTACCTGCCGTCTGTAGAGGTCTTTCAGTTGAACCTCTCCGTGAACCAGTAAATCTGGATCTCACAGGAATCGACTGGGTAATCGTAGGAGGTGAAAGCGGTCCGCAAGCTGCGGACTTTGACCTCCAGTGGGCTCTCGATCTTAAAGACGAATGCGAACGCAAAGGTGTCGCATTTTTTGTCAAGCAGCTCGGAGCCAACCCGATCTTCAATGGCGAGCGTCTCACGCTCAAAGACAGCCACGGCGGAGATTGGGATGAATGGCCGGACCGATTGAGGGTCCGGTCCTTACCAGAGAAATTTAAAGATCTGGTTCTCTAGTCTAATGTAAACAAGTCGGGGTGGACTGTCGGAGGCGCACTACTCCATCGAAATGGATGGCTGCCCCTCTACTTGGCATCCTTGTCATCCTTTTTCTGGACGACCGGGACGTACCTCCCGTCCTTCTTCTCCATGGGAGGTAGCTCCATGCCCGTTGGCACGATCCCCCAGAACTTGTCCGCCTCCTCGACGCTCTTGAGGTCCAGATAGTGCTTGCGGATCACAGCCTCCGAGTTCCCGGCCTGCAAAGAGGCATCCCCCACAGAGCGGAAGGCTCCGACCGTCATGGAGATAAAAGTATGACGCAAAACGTCATGAGGCAGGTGGTATTCTTTTCTGATATCTACCCACATATCCCGCATCCGGGTTGGTATAATGGGATACTCGTCCAAAGGATACCGATCCAACCACATTCGTAGATTCGGCTGAACTTTGACAGTTCGCTTTTCATTTACCTTAGAGACTTCAGGTTCGACAAGCATGACACCTGTATCCGAGCGAATGTCATCCTGACTCAATTTTCCGATCTCACCGTCTTTAAAGTCCGGTCGAATACCTGCGAATAGAGTTATCGCAAAGTAAGGCACCATACATCCAGGCTTCCCCCACCAACTTCCATCCTTGTTCTGCTGTCCCCGGTAACTTTCGAGGGCATGCATAAAATCACGGGCTTGGTCCGCAGAAAATGTGGCCGCAGTCCCTCTGCTCTTTTTCTCCTTGAACTTTTCAATCTCCAGAACCGGATTCTCGGCTACATACTTCTTCCCCAGACAAAACTTGAAGAACGTGCTTAAGTAGCCCCTTCGATTGTTCCATGTCTTGATGGTCGGAACCTCCTTGGATCGACCCAACGGGGCGTTTAGGTACTCTACGATCTGGGCAGGTTGGACTTCGCCAACAATATGCGCGCCGAAATACTCCTTCAGCTTGTCCATCTCGATCCTAATTGCACGCTCTTGGCGCCTGGATAGCAGGCCACGGTCAAATTCCAGCGCTTTGACTGCCTTATACTCCTCAACCGCAGCTCCAACCTCCATTGTTTCCGCTGCTTCGCGGTAGTGATTCAACAGATATTGGACTGCGAATGACAGCGTCTTATTTGACCCGCCTTGCTTAAGCATATTGATCGCAGAAATCGCATCGCGATTTTGGTCATGAGTCAGAGTGGTCCAGACAGTCTGACCATCCGATTTCTCATTCAGGAATTTTACAGTCAACTCGTCCCGGCAGGTAACGGCTTCATTCCTCGTGGAAAAATTTTTACGGATGGTCTTACCATCCAAGGTGCCCGAAACGCGAAAAACCTTTACGCCACTAGGATTCGTAAAAGGGGTAATTTTAAAACGTTGTTTGGCCATCTTGAGTTCAGATTTGCAGATTCAAATCTGCAAATCAAGACCATACCCGCATAAATACTGGGCGAAATTGGTGGAGGTGGCGGGAGTCGAACCCGCGTCCCTCGTGTTTTCACACGTGGCATCTACATGTTTAGCTTTTGGTTTATTGTCGTCCCCGGAGCGTTCAAAAGCAGACTATCCGGATTCCAAACCTTTAAAAATACGGCAGGGAACCAAAGGCCAAATTCCGAGCTATGCCTGCTAGTCGACGCGGCAGCTCCCCTAGCAGGTGTCAGGGGTGCCACGGGCTGCAACTAATTAGGCAGCCATAGCGAATTGTTCTTCGCCAATTAGTTTTTATGATGGATTGATACGGAGCCTCCATCATCTCCGACATGCAGCCTCGCACTACGACACAAGGTCGAATCCGGAACACCCCCTAAAGCACATCGAACGTCGAACGTTGAATGTTAAAAGTCATTTCGGAAAGAACCTGCTCGAGTGAACAGACTTCTTTCAAGGAACAAGAGGGCAAATATGCATCGGTATGGTCCGAAAATCAAGCGAATCCGACAGACTGCTCAGGACCCGTCGGACGACCGCTTTTCAGCGAAAAATAAGCACGGGACCTGCTCGGCCGAATTCGAGGGCTGCTTCGCGCTCTGACGCCGCATAGGGGCAGATTGATCGTTTCATCGACGCTCCTCCCGAAGGCGAGCATCACCCCGACCTATAACAGTCCGCAAACACCACGAAGATGACGACGAGTAACAGCATTCACGACTGGGGCGATCTCGACCCGGAATTCCTGAAGCATTCGGATTTCCCCTACGACGGGCCAAGGATTGAGCGTGCCTCCATGACGGAAAGCCCGTTTTGGGCGCTGACGGACGCCGCCTTCCAGGCAGAGGCGGTTCGCCTCGGCTGGTCCTGCGAAAGCCTCGAACGCATCCCCACCCCATACGGACTCGGCCCGAAAATGGACCTGCTCACCGGCCCCGATGGCCAGCGCGTGCTCTACCTGCGCGACTACGGTCGCACCCCGGGCGGGGAATACCGCCTACGTCAACTTTACGAACGCGCGTTCTGGATTCTCTGGAAAGCCGGCGTCAAGCAACTGATCGTCGGCTCCCACCACGGATCCGGCGACTGGCGAAGCGGTGAGGAGCGGGTCAAACCCGGCGACCTGCTCCTGCCCTGGAGTTTTGAAAGCAAAAGCTGGTTCGGCGGCTTGCCGGGCACGGAATACGAAACCGTATGGAATAATCCCCGAGTCACCCGCACCCGCGAAATGCCCTGGCCCTATTTGGACACGCCTTTTTCCGAATCGCTCTGGCTGGACTTCAGCCAAGCCGTCCAAGCCCAAGCGGAACGCCCGGCCATTGTCGGCCGGATCTGGCAGAGCGGAGAGGTTCGTGGCGTAGTCGTTAACGAAGACGGCATCGCCTTCGAGTCGCATTACGACGTGTTTTCCCGTGTCGTCACCTGCAAAGCCATCAGCGAACTACAGCCGGATCAGGCCCCGGTCATCCCAGTTTATGGATCTCTGGTGAATCCCATCCTGCCGAAGTTCCTCGGGATCGAATACCTGCCCTACACCATTATTTCCAATCCGGGCCCCGGTATGGAAAAAGACATTTCCGGCACTCACGACGCCAATGTTTTCAGTGAAGCTGCCGCCAAGTTCTGGCTTGCCTGCGAACTCGCGCTCTTCAGCTAGTGCCCTTCCCAGCTGACTGGGTCGTCCGATTGATGAAGGTAGTCGATCGTATCGGGAAACACCCTCGTATTTGGGGCAACAAGAGCAAGATGCCCTTGCTCCGTTCGAAGACAGGCACGAAAAAGCCGGGCAGCAAAGGACTGCGCCCGGCTTTGTCACTCATCCAATTCGGAGCGGCTGCGGCGGCCTGCTACTTGACAATCGGCATGGTTTCGCCGGTGACTAGATTGATTAGGCCGCTGGGCACTTCTTCGGTCGGGATGATCAGGCGCCAAGTGAACGGACTGCAGGTGATTAGGCAGTAGCGCACACCTTTGGCGAAGCCGGTGTTATTGATCCACTCGACTTGGTCGGCCGCTTCGTAGAGGGTTTCCAGTTCCTTCGCGACGACCTTGGCCGGGCGATCCGCCATAAGACCTCCGATCTCCATCTGGACATAGCCGAGGACTTTGTTGTCTTTGACCAGCACCATGCCGCCCTGCAGCTCGGCGAGCATGTTGACCGCGACCGCCATGGCTTCGTCGCTGGTTCCAATGACGGTGATGTTGTGCAAGTCGTGTGACTGCGAAGTCGCGATCGCGCTGTCCGGATCGAGCGGCCCGAGACCGGTCCAGAACATTTTACCGAGGCGGCCCTGTTCGGAGTAGCGGTCGACGGTGGCGACCTTGATGATGGCCCGAGACGGATCCCGTTGAACAATGCCGTCGACCACCGGAAGCATGGCCACATCCTGTTCGGCCTTGGTGTAGAAGGGCCCTTGGATCGCTGCGGTGACCTCGGTGGCATCGGGGTCCGGAGATCGGATGATAAAGTCCTCCGCGACAATGTCCCGGCCGATGTTGATGGTCTTCGTCGCCCACTCCGGCCATGCAATTTCCGGCGCCTCGAGTAGGTATTCTCCATCTTTGGCCACCAGTGCACCGTTGGCATAAACTTCGTCGATGGCGCATTGCTTCAAGTCGCTGACCAGGAGCACGTCGGCAAAACGTCCCGGTGCGATCGAACCGACGAGGTGGTCGATTCGGTGGTGGCGGGCCGGATAGAAACTGACCGCCGCGTAGGCTGCCTCGACGGGCATGCCCGCCTCGATCGCAGTGACCACGTCGTTGTTGAGCGTGCCCATCTGAGCCGTCACATAGGGGTCGCGGTCATCGGTCACAAAGGAGACGTTGGACCAATCCTTGATCCCCTGCTCGATAAAGTACGCAATCGAGTTGGTGATATTAGGGTTCCGGATCTGGAGGAAAATGCCGCGTTGCATCTTCTTCCATGCCTCATGGGCGAGCCTCGTTTCGTGGTCGCTGGAAAGACCCGCCGCAGCAAAGGCGCTGATGGCATCGATGGTCGTCATGCCGCCCCCGTGTCCCTCGATCACACCGCGTGCGTCGAAGGTGGCCTGGATATTTTCCCAGATGCGCTGGTAGCCCGGATTTTCCGGATCCCAAACGGCCGGCCAGTCCATAACCTCACCCAAGCCGACAACCCAGGGATTGTCGTGGATCATGCTGTAAATCTCGTCGTAACCGTAATAGCCGCCACCGCGCTCGTATTCGGTGGTCGGTGTGGCGGAACCGAGTGCGGGAAAGAGCTTCAAGGGACTGCCCTCCTGGTGCGGCTTAAGCCAGAATTCGACATTGTGCCCACCGTCCACATTGGAGAATTCGTGGGTCGCCTCGGCGGTCCAGGTATTGCCGAGCGGTAGGACCATTTCGGCCTCATACTCGGGCGAGATCAAGGAACTCTCGATGTGCTTGTGCGACTCGCCGAAGCCCGGCACCGCGTAGCGACCACGCCCGTCGACGGTTTTCAGCGCGGTGCCCGGATAGGTGCCGGTCGGCCCGACCCAGGCCACAAGCTGACCGGAAATCACAATATCCGAATGTTCCATCCAAGTCAGGGAGAAGACATCGAGTACATTGACATCCTTGATCAGCAAGTCGGCCTCCGCTTTGCCTAGGGCGACCAATACGGTGTGCTGACGCGCCTGCATGTCCTCGCTGAATTCAAAAGGCGGACGCTCCGGCATGTCGACATAGACCGCCAACGCGGAAACGGGCAACAAGCAGGCCTGCAAAAGCGCGCGCAGGGCCCAGGTTAGTAGGTTTCGTTTAGTGATGGTTTTCATAAAGGGTGTAAAATTTAGAAACCGGCGTAGTGGACGACTCGCTCGACCAGCCAATAGAGCCCGATCGCGGCAATGATGCCCCCGGCCGGCCAAACCACGGCCTTGCGGTACCAGGGCTTTTTCCAGAACCAGCCCACGCAGAGGAAGGCCACGCCGAGCACGAAGAGCTGCCCGAAATCGACCCCGAAATTGAACCCCAGCAGCGCGACCAGGAATTCCTCCCTTGGCAAGCCGACCTCGCCAAGGACACCGGCAAACCCGAGGCCGTGAATCAGGCCGAAACCAAAGACCACAGCATAGCGCCGCCAGCCCAGCTTCGGAAAGAAGACATCCTCCAGCGCGACAAAGGCGATGGTGGCGGCGATGGCCGGCTCCACAAACCAGGCCGGCAAGGAAATGACACCGTAGGCGGACAGGCCCAGCGTGGTGGTGTGTGCCACGGTGAAGACAGAGGTTTGAGCCACCAGTGGTTTCCAACGGCGCTCCATCAAAAAGACTCCGAGAATAAAGAGTATGTGGTCCATCCCCTTGGGGAAGATGTGATGAAAACCCAGCACGATATAGCGCCAGAAAGTCAGGGCCGCTTCCACCACCGCAGCCTCCCCTTCCGTCATGTCAACCGAAGGCACCTCTGCCGTGGTGCCGACTCCACCGCCATCGGCCGGAGCGGCCGGCTGCGCCATGGCCAGGTATTTGGCGAGATTGAAACGCTGACTGGGCTGGTTGGCCAGTTCCACCCAACGTGTCATGCTGCGATTGGCGGCCGGTACCTGGAAAGTGGTGGCAATCGGATACTCGATCGCCAGCGAAGGATCCAGCTGCAGCCAAAAGGGCCCGCTTGTGTTTTCAAAAGTCCCGCGGATGAGCATGCGCGTCATTTGCGGCACGTTGACCCGGCCAAATTCGTCCTCCGGCGCCTCCGGCAAGGTAAAGCTAAGCAGCTCACCCTGCACCGCTTCGTCACCGCTACGCGGCTGCATGCCTGCCCAAAAGGCCTTGAAGATACGGGCCATGGCCTCCGACTGCGTCTTGGACGACTCCTGCGTCAATGCGTAGTAGGCGGGTCCACCGTCGAGGTAGCGGGTCAGATCGGTATCCATCTCGATTTCAACCACGCCCGGTTCCTCGAAAACCATTTGAATAATGGTCGGATTCCAAGTGTGGGCCGAAAGGGACGAAACGACGGTCGCACCGTATATCAGACAAGCAAGGCGTATAAACTTTAGCATGGATGAAAGCACTGGGGAGCTCTTAGCAAATACGGTGCCTCAAGCATGTCGAGAGCGTCCAAAACAATCACAAAGTAAGTATTTACTTACTTTATAGCCTATTTGAACTGCGATTCAAGCGCTCTAAAAATGGGTTCATGGTTATTTACCGGGGAACGGCTGCATAAACAGTGATCCTTGATGATTCAAAGGATTTACGTGAAGTCTCATACACTCCATTTTATTTTTCACAACCGCTCCGCTAGAGAGCCCTGTCGGGCGAGGTTGGGGAGAGGAGCTATCCGGTGGCATGACTTTGTTCTCCTCCCCTGCCTCCCTACCTCTTGCGAAGCGGTTGTAAAATTAAGATTCTCTTCATTCCAGTATTCGACGATGCTTTCCCCGGTAAATGGCGAAGAACCTAAAAATGGCGCAAACATCGCCGAAACCGCCACAATCGGGTCCGCCGACGTTTTCAAGACGGCCTGGATCGGGAGCACACGACAATCCGCGCGTTGGGCGCTTTCCTCACGCCGACATTGGCGCGCTAGCGCCTAGCCTGCCCGCTCCTGCGGTCTTTAATTGACTGCGCTCGCACACGGATGCGCGTTCGGCTCGAATTTCTCGTTGCGCTTTGTGGTCAGGGCTCCACATTTCCGATTCCGGCGCCGGTTGAAAGTCGCGGCGCATGACGACACGAGACATCATGAGCCTAAGCTGGAACCGTAAAGACCTGATCGGCATCGAGCCCCTCTCCCGGGGCGAGATTGAAACGATATTCACCGCCGCACGCGCCTTCAAACAGGCAATGGAAGCGGACGACAAGAAGCAGCCCTACCTGAACGGCCGCACCGTGGTGAACCTGTTCCTCGAGCCCAGCACCCGCACCCGTCTGGCCTTCGAGGTGGCCGCCAGCCGGCTGAGTGCCGACACCATCACGGTGACCGGCGATGCCAGCAGCCTGACCAAAGGCGAAACCTTGCGGGATACGGCCCGGAATATGGAGGCCTTGAAGGCCGACATCATCATCATGCGTCATTCGGCCTCCGGAGCCCCGAACTATCTCAGCAAGGTGGTCGACATCCCGGTGGTCAATGCCGGCGACGGCTCCCACTCTCACCCGACCCAGGCATTGCTGGACTCTTTCACCCTGCTTGAAAAGCTCGGCACGCTGGACGGGAAAAAGATCACAATCCTGGGGGACATTCTCTTCAGCCGGGTGGCACGGTCGAACATCATCTGCCTGCAGAAGCTAGGCGCCGAAGTGACCATCGCCGGCCCCAGCACACTGGTCCCCACTGGCTTCAGCGCGATGGGTGCCAAGGTCTGCCACAATCTCCAGGAGGCCCTGGAAGACGCCGATGCGGTCATGCTCCTGCGCATCCAGCACGAGCGACAGACCTCCACCCATTTCCCATCGATCGGCGAATATACCGCCAGCTTCGGCCTGAATAAGGAACGTGTGCAATGGCTGAAACCGGAAGCCATTATCATGCACCCCGGCCCGATCAACCGCGGCGTGGAAATCGACTCGGAAGTGGCCGACTCGGACCGCTCTGTCATCCTGCAGCAAGTCACCAACGGGATCGTGGTGCGCATGGCGGCCCTTCACCTCTGCAATTGCGCCTTCCGCAAGCTGCCGATCGAACTCCCGGAAACCAACTAACTTTCAAAATGAGTGACATACTTTGGATCAGTGGCGGGCGTGTAATCGACCCGGCAAACGGGCGGGATGGCATCGGCGACGTATTTGCCGTGAATGGCAAGATCGTGGACAAGCTGAGCGACACGCAAAAAGCGGAAGCGCGCAAGGTGGATGCCTCCGGACTCGTGGTAGCCCCCGGACTCGTTGACATTCACGTCCACTTCCGCGATCCCGGCCAAACGCACAAGGAAGACATCAAGACCGGTTCCCGGGCCGCCGCAGCCGGCGGGTTCACCACCGTGGTCTGCATGCCGAACACCAGCCCGGTCTGTGACAATGCAGGAACGATCCTCCGCATCGTCGACAAGGCGAAGCAGCAGTCCGTCATCCGCATCTACCCGACCGGCTGCCTGACCCTCGGCATGGAGGGCGAGAAACTGGCCCCGACCGGACAACTCAAGAGTGCCGGTGTTGTCGCCGTGACCGACGACGGCAAGTGCGTGCAGCGCAATGAAATCATGCGCCGTGCGGTGGAATACGCCAAGATGTTCGACCTGCCGGTCATGGATCACTGCCAGGATGCCAGCCTGACCGCCGGTGCGGTCATGAACGAGGGCGACTGGTCGCTCAAGCTCGGCCTGCGCGGCTGGCCCCGTGAAGCGGAAGACATCATCGTCGCCCGCAACGTCATCCTGGCGGAGCTCACCGGTGCCCATATCCATATGCAGCACGTGAGCTCGGCCCGCTCCGTCGGCATTCTGCGCCGAGCGATCCGCCACGGGATCCCGGTCAGCGGCGAAGCCAGCCCGCACCATATCGAATTCACCGATGCCTGCCTGGAAGACTACGACACGGGCTTTAAGATGAACCCGCCGCTGCGTACCGATGAGGACCGCGAAGCCCTGATCCAAGGACTCTGCGACGGCACGCTGTGCTGCATTGCCACCGACCACGCGCCCCACTCGCCCACCGAAAAGGACTGCGAGTTCGACTATGCGCCCTTCGGGATCATCGGCTTGGAAAACTCGCTCGCCAGCAGTCTGGGCACACTCTACCACAGCGGCCGGCTCTCCCTCAGCGAGGTGATCGCCCTGATGACCCACAAGGGTGCCGAAATCTGCAAACTCGAGGCCGGCACCCTCAGCACCGGCGCCAACGCCGACATCTGCATCTTTGACCCGGACGAAGCGTGGACCGTCAATCCGGACGCTTTCTTCAGCAAATCCCGCAATTGCCCATGGAACGGCCGTCAACTCAAAGGCAAGGTCAAGTCAACCATCGTCGGCGGCAAAGAAGTCTATGACGGTGCCAGCATAGTGGCGTAGCCGAAATGGAAGCCACACAGATGCCAGACTTGCCGCTGATCCTAGCGACCGTCCTGATTCTTGCCACCCTGGGTGGCAGTGCGGTGCTCTGGATGATGCGGATAATGAAGCCGAAGCATCAGATCATTCCGGATCCGGGGATCCACGCATGGTCCATTGGCTGGGTGAATTTCCTGATCTTCATCTGTGCGCTCATCTTCGGCATTACATTCACGCAAGTCGCCGGCAGTATCGTGTTCAGGGAACAGATCAAGGCTGCGGACGGCGAACTGACCCCCTGGCTGGGCGTTCTCGCCGTGCTCTTGCTCCAAGCACCGATGTTCGCCGTCTACATCCTGCTGCGGCGCTTTGCCCCCGGCCAGTTTGCCGACCGGTTGAACAAGAATGAGATTAGCCTCTGGCAGGCAGCCTGCATCGCGGTACCGGCCTTCATCCGGGGCTTACCCATTATCTGGTTGTGCTCGATGCCATGGAGCTACCTGCTGGAAATCTTCCAGCAAGCGGGCTGGATCAAGGAACCGGAACCCCAGGCATTGGTCACCCTGCTGGCGTCCGGCGGCAACCCCTTCGCCATCCTTCTACTCGTGTTCTGCGCCGTCATCGTGGCCCCGGTTGTCGAGGAAACCGTCTTCCGCGGGTGCATTTACCGTTTTTTCAAAAGCCAGACGACCCTCATTCCGGCCCAGGTCATCAGCGCGGTCATCTTCTCCTGCCTACACCTCAACCTGCTCTCGTTTTTCCCCCTCGTCATCGTGGGATTCCTTTTATCTAGGGCCTATGAGGCCGGTGGCAACCTGAAGACATCGATCATCTTCCATGCATGCTTCAATAGTTTCACGCTCGTTATCCTGTACCTGACCAGCATATCGGAGGTCATTCCGAAGCTCTAGATCGGCTGTAGCTTTTCGCTTGCTGGAATCGCTCTAAACTGGCAGCAATAAAGGACTTTCCACTAACCTCATAAGCGAGACGAAATATGTCCGACTATTATATTCGCACACCGGAAGATAACGAATCACGAGGCCCCTTTGATGTGACCAAGCTTCGCACGCTTGCTGAAGCCGGACAGCTTTCGGAAAACACACTTTACTACGACGAGGACAAAGAGGAGTGGATTCCCATCGCCCTGAACGAAGCGCTACGCCTTGAAATCTTCCCCGTTCGTGAAAAACTGAAGCTTTCCCTGAAGGAACGGGAAGCCTCGCAAAACACCTCCGAGCGTGACGGTGAAAACACGGTCGAAGTGGAAGACCTGCTGGAAGCCGCCGACGGCAACACCGAGCAAAAGCGGCATCTCAAGAAGAAGGAGAAGAGCTACCAGCGTGCCGCGGCCCTCTCCAGCTCGGGCCTGGGCCTGATGGTCCTCTTTTCCGCGGTGTCCCTAATCATGCCGCATTTCGCGATGGTGAGCCAGGCCATCGAGGAGGAAGCCTACGCCACGGTGGTCAATTATCCCTTCCTGATGTTGGGCTTCTTCGACTTCCTGATGGCCATCTTCCTGTTCCTGGCGGTCACCGAGGTCTATCCCCTCCTGCGGGGGCGTGCCATGCTCACCCTCGGATTCGGTGTCTATGTCGGCTGGGCACTGGGCGACCCCCTGCTCATGATCGCCTCCGGCGGTGCCGGTGCCGGTATTTTCCTCGCAACCATCTCCCGTGGGCTACCCAGCATGCTCATCGCGCTGATTCTCGGACTGGGAGGCAATGGCTTCCTCGCCTATCTGGCCTTGCAGGACCGATTCAAAGACTTCTTCGAAGTGGTCGCCTTCGAGCTGATCACCAAATAGTCCGGACTTGCGGGAGGCCCGGACCGGCGACAGGATCCAGGCTTCCAAGAACATGAATTCAAAAGTCAGCCACTACGTACAGCAGACCGAACGACTGCTATCCCGCGACATTTGGGAACTGGAACACCTGGGGCGCAAGACTGCCCGGGCCCGGCTCTACATGTTGCTGCGGGTACTCACCCTGACCTGGCAAGGATTACGACGTAACAACATTCCTGTACAAGCAGCGGCACTCACTTTCTATTCCCTGATCGGGATCGGGCCGCTCATTGCCTTGGGCATCATGATCTCGGGCTTCATCATCGACCAAAGCCCGAAGGATGCAAGCGGCATGGCACGGGAAAACCTGGCGATCGAAGCCTTGACCAATGCCATCGCCTTTGCCGCCCCCCAACTGGAGCTGGCCACGGAAAGCAGCGACAGCCCCACCGCGGGCTCCGAACTGGGAGAGGAGATGAAGCAACTGATCAACGGCTTCATCGCCAAGGCGCAATCCGGAACCGTCGGGGTGCTCGGCACCCTCATGCTCTGCGTGATCGGGATCCAAGTACTCACTTCAATCGAGAAATCCTTTAACACCCTCTGGGGCGCGGAGCGAGGACGCAAGCTGGGCGAGCGAGTGGTGACCTACTGGACCTTCATGAGTCTGGGCGCGGTCCTCGGTGCCGCCGCATTGACCCTGAACGTCCTGCCCAAAGTCGAAGCCTTCATGGGCAAACTGCCCCTCGGCACACTCTTCACTTCGCTCATCCAGATCTGTTCGCCCATCATCGCCTTTATCATACTGACCACCCTGCTGGCAGTCTTCTTCCGCTTCATCCCCAATACCCCGGTCCAGTGGAAACCGGCCTTCATCGGAGCGACTCTGGTGGTGGTCCTGCTCCACCTCTACAACTTGCTCTCCTTTCTTTACGTGCAACGTGTGGTCGACACCCGAAGCCTCTACGGTTCGGTCGGGATCATCATCGTGCTCATGCTCGGACTGTTTACCTTCTGGTTGCTCATCCTGCTCGGAGGCCAAGTCACCTATGCCGTACAAAATGCGGATTTCCTGACAAACGAAAATGCCTGGCAGCGCATCAGCGAGCGCAGCAAGGAAGTGGTATCACTGGGCGTCCTACTCTGCGTGGCCCAACGCTTCCAACACGGCCTGCCGCCCATACGCTCCAGCGAACTGCATCAGAAGCTCCGGGTCCCCAGCCATATCCTGAATACCTGTGTCACACGTCTTTGTAGCTTGGGCTACCTCTATCCGGTCGAGGGGAACACCGCGGAAGAGGAACGGGACCGCGCCTACCAAGCCGGCAAGCCGGTCGATTCGATCACACTCGGCCGCTTCAAAAACGACTTCGAGTCCTACGGCAATAACGAGGGGGTCGACCTGGTGGCCGAAACCTCCCCGGCCATCCGGAGTTATCTGGAGGACATCGTCAGCCTGAAAGACTGCGGTGCCGCCGAAACCAAGATCAGCGACTTGGTGAAATAGTGGCACAAGCCGCCGGTGCTGGCACAACCAATAGGTTGACAGGTGCAGCACCGGGCCTAGCCTCACGCGCTTTGCTTTTATAATTACACATGATCTCCTGGATTCAAAAACACCTCATACGCCACGGTCGCTGGATATTTCTCTGCCTCCTCGGTATCGTCATTGTCGCCTTTGTTTTCACGATCGGCAACACCCCCGGCTGCACCACCAACCGCAGCGCCTACCGCGAGCAGAAGTTCTATGAGTACGACTTGAACTCCCAACGTGACATGCAGCTGCTCAGCCAAAAGGCCTCCATGAGCCAATTGCTGCGCACCGGGCGTCCCGTACAAAACGAACAGCAGTTCCAGAACGAGCTCATGAGCCGCATTGCCCTGCTGCATCTGGCAGATGAAATCGGGATACCGGCACCGAGCCAGGCGGAACTGACCGAATTCATCAAGACACGCCGCGCCTTTGCCGGCCCGGACGGCACCTTCAGCGCCGATGCCTACACCAGCTTCGTGGATAGCATGGAGTCGAACCCGCGGGTGCAAAGCAACCTGATCGTCGCCGTGCTCGAAGAAGACTATCGTCTCGAAATGCTCGGAGAGACCCTGGCGGGCCCCGGCTACATGTTGCCTTCGGAAACCATGGCACAGGCACAACGCGAAAACACCAGCTACACCCTCGCATCCGCCTCGCTCAGCTATGCCGAGTTCAAGCCCGAAATCGAGCCGGCCGAGGAAGACCTGAAAAGCTTCTACGAGGAAAACAAGCTTCGCTATCAAATTCCGGAACGCATCCAGGCCAGCTATGTCGTCTTCCCCACCAGCGATTACATGGACGAGGTCGAGGCACCAACCGAAAGCCAGCTGCGCGAACACTTCATGGAAAACAGAGCTCGCTTGGTGGATGCGTACAAGGCCGCCCAAAAGGCCGCTCCGACCGAACAACTGGCCGCCGAGGCCAAGGATGCGGAAGCAGACGAAGCAGAGGTCGGTTTCGAAGACGTGAAGGCCTCCGTCTTGTCCGACTGGATCCTGGAACGTGCGGGCCGGCAAGCGAACCACGCAGCCGACAGCTTCGCCTACACCCTCTTCGATCAAGGCATCCAGCGCAACTCAGCCGCATTCAACAAGCTCTTGAACGACAGCGGGCTCAGCCTGAAACCGATCCAGCCTTACACGGAAAGCGGCATCCGGCAGCGTCGCATCTCGAGCGCTATGCTGGAATCCGCCTTTGACCTGAATAACGACCGCTACTACTCGGACGCCTACGCGCTCGACGACGGCGGATACGGGGTTCTCATCTATGAAGGACGCATCGATCCGGAAATTCCCGCCTACGAAGCCGTGGCCACGGAGGTACAACGTGACTATCTGGTCGAGATGAAGCGTGAACTCTTCAACGAGAAAGGCGTAAGCCTGAAAGCCGAACTCGAGGCCAAGCTGACCGAGGGCGCGGACTTTGTGGAAACCGCCAAGTCTCTCGGACTGGAAGCACAAAGCTACGAAACCTTCAAGGGCAGCGATGCCCCCCGCGAACTGAGCCCCTCCTTGATCCAGGCCTCACGCGGCATGGCCGGCGGGGAGTTGTCTGCCATGATCACCAGCGGCGGCCAGGGCAGCTTCGTCTATGTCATCGCCAAGGAAGTTCCGGAAATGGGCGCCGTCGAGGAAGATGACACCACCCAAAACTTCCTCAAGCGCTACAACGCGATGATCAGTTCCAGCTCCTTGATGAACGAATTGATCACCAACGGTCTGCCGGAGCCCGAAACAAGCGCGGATTCCGAGTAGGATCGCTGCACCATTCCCTTTCAGAAGCCGGCCGTCCATGGCCGGCTTTTTTGTGCGCATCCCCCAATAACCGCGCAAGAGCGTGTGAGGATACAACATGTCGCGCCCCACTAATACCTCTTCTCATAATTCTTGCGCATATGGCAGAGGGGGACTGCAAAGCGACGAAAGGCACAACCTTAAGGGAGGGCGATTGTCCCCAATCGCCGCGATTCGACAGACCGAGCCCAGATTAACACGACCTGTTTCCGCGGCGCGACGATCTTGTCGAGACTTCGCATCACGAAGTAGCACGGCGACTGGGGAGCCCTCCCGACCTCAAGTCATGCAAGCGACTGCAAACGACCTATCTCCTCTCAAATCCCCCTTAAGGTAGTGCCATTCCTGCAAAGCGGCCTGTCCTGAGCGTTGTCGAAGAGTGGAGGGGCCAAAGCATGTTTTCCTCGCTAAGCATTGGGTAGGCAGACCCTCTTCATCCTAACGATTCCGATCAACCTTGACCGTCAGGCCAGCAGTTCTCGGGCGTGTGCCAAAGCCGAGGCGGAATTCCGGTCGCCCAGCATACGGGCCAGTTCTTCAAGCCGGGCCTCGCGGCTACCGTGGATGGGTGCAATGCTGACCGAAGTGCTGTCCTCGTCTTGGGATTTCGTGACCACAAAATGGTTGCGGGCCAGCGACGCCACTTGCGGCAAGTGGGTCACACACAAAACCTGATGTTCGTCCGCCAGCCGGGACAATTCGGCGCCGACAGCCCGGCCGACTTCGCCCCCCACGTTCGCGTCCACCTCATCAAAGACCAACAAAGGCGTCGCATCGGCTTCAGCCAAGACGGTCTTCAGGGCAAGCATGACGCGCGCGGTCTCTCCGCTGGAAGCGATCTTGTTCAGGGGTAAGAGTTCCTGCCCGGCATTGGCGGCAAAGAGGAAACAGCAACGACTGTCGCCGCTCTCGGAGAGCTCTTTCTCTTCGGTCAACGCGATCTGCAGCCGTGCCTTCTTGAAACCAAGCGCCTGGAGCAAAGCGCCCGCCTTGTCCCCCAGCTGGCCGGAAGCCTTCTCGCGCGCCTTCCGGAGCACCGACGCCTGCTTGCGCAAGGCCTTTTCCAGCTTGGCGGCCTGCACATGGCGCTTTTCCAGCTCGCCTTCCAAATCGCCCTGTATCTCGATTTTACGGGCCAATTCCTCGCGGCGGGCGAGAACCGAACTCACACTGCCACCGTATTTGCGGCGCAGTTCCTGCCAGAGGTTCATCCGTTCGGTCGCAGCTTCGATCGCTTCGGCATCAAAATCATAGTCGCCGGCCAAGCGGCCCAATTCATCCCCCAGGTCCTGCAGTTCGATCTGCAAACTGCGGGCACGCTCCAGCAGGGGCTCCGAGGCGGCATCCAGCTCAGCCAGGGTTTCCATCCGGGCGACCAGATGGCTGATCTGCAAATCCAAGCCCTCATCCCCACCGATGCCTTCGGCACAGGCGGAAGCGATCCCCACCAGTTCCTGCGCACTCGCCATTCGGCTGTAGTCCCGCTCCAGTTCCTCGATCGATTCCTCGCTGACCTCCACCGCATCGATCTTGGCGATCTGCTTGCGAATGAAATCGACCTCGTCCGCATCCAGACGCTCGCCCTGCTCGATCCCGGTAATTTCATCAAGCAGCGCCCGCCAGACATGATATTGCTGACGGTAAGCCTCCAGTTCCGCGGCATTGCCCGCGTAAATGTCGAGCATCTCCAACTGACGCCGCTCCTGAAACAGTTTCTGCGGCTCCCCCGGACCATGAAAATCGATCCAGGACTCCCCCAGCCCCTGAAGTTGGGCCAGTGTCGCCATGCTCCCGTTAATCTGGATGCGGGGCATCTTGCTGCGTGCGACCGAGCGTTGCAGCAAAAGCACGCCGTCCTCACAGGCCGGCAGCCCCAGCGCCTCAAGCTCACGGTCGATCACGTCACTGTCCGGAAACCACAGGGCCGCCTCGACTTCCAACAGTTCCTGCCCCTGCCGGATCATGGTCTTATCGGTGCGTGCCCCGGAAAGCAGGCTCAGCGCACCGAGCAGGACACTCTTGCCCGCCCCCGTCTCACCGGTGACCGCGGTAAATCCGGGTGCCAGTTCGAGCGTGACTTCATCCAGAAGAGCGAGGTTCTTGATCTTGATGTATTGCAGCATCGCGGGAGGATCAGGTAGCGGGACCGAAAATCAGTTGGGCCACCAGCGTGAGCGGAAAAATACTGACCAGCGTGGCGACCACGAGGCAAAAGAATGTTTTCAGGACCGTCAGGCGCAAGGCCGAGGACAAACCGAGTAACAGGATCACGTAGCCGTAGACCAGACCCACCATAAACAGGGGATAATAGGTTTGCGCCGCCGCGGCATCCCCCACGCGGACAAGAAGCAGAGGCAGCAAACCGAAAAGCAGGGTCCAGGGTAACAAGCCGAGCCCCAGAGCAAGACGTACTTCCCACTGCTCGGCATGGCCGCCGAACCAGCGGGCAAAATTGCGCAGCAGCCAGGCGAAAAAATACAGCCCGGCCAAACCGACAACCGCGCCCGCCACCAGCAAGAGTACCGGATTACCACCTCCTGAAAACAGCACCGCACGCAGGCTTTGCACCACGCCAAAGAGCACCGCGATGGAAACCGCCAAGCCATGCCCTGCTTTCCGCTCCAGCAGTCCCTGCACCGTACGGCGGGGTTGGTAGAGGATGGCAAGCGGATGGTTCCGGGCAACAGAGCGGGTCATGCCCAGCAAGCGAACACACTGAGCCCCGACAATCAAGACTTGCCTGCAGCAAAGCCGCTCTCCCTTGAATTTTTCTTTGCCAGACGCCCCGCACCCAGACATCGCTTCATCCCTTGTATGCTCACCGTCTCGAAACTCAGCAAAGCCTTCGGCCCGAAAGTGCTGTTCTCCGACCTCTCCTTCCGACTCAACAAGGGTGAGCGGGTCGGGCTGGTCGGCCCCAATGGCGCAGGCAAGACCACCTTGTTCTCCATCCTGCTGGGGCAAGCCGAATCCGACAGCGGACTGGTCGAATTTGAACGCGGGGTGCGCATCGGCTACCTGCCCCAGGAAAGCGCTCCCGCCGGAGAGGAAACCGTGCTGGAACTGGCGGCTGCAGTGACTCCGGAACTGGAACAGGTGTACGCAACTTTTCGCCAGCACCCCGCCGCCGAGGCTCCCGAACGCCTCTCCGCTCAAGAACGCTTTGTCGAACTTGAAGGCTATGTGCTCGAAGCCAAAGCCAAGCGTATCCTCGCCGGACTGGCTTTCCGGCACGAGGACTTCGAGATGCCGGCACGCACGCTCAGCGGCGGTTGGATCATGCGGGCCCACCTCGCACGCCTGCTCGTGATGGAACCGGAACTCCTCATGCTCGACGAGCCCACCAACCATTTGGACCTCGAGACACTGGGCTGGTTTCAAAGCCAGCTGAAGGCCTACTCCGGCGCCATCCTCACCATTTCCCACGACCGCGAGTTCCTCAACGCCGTCTGCAACGATATCTCGGAAATCCGGCATCAGCGCCTGCACCGCTACACCGGAAACTTTGACGACTACCTCCGTCAAAAGGCTGAACGCGAGATCCAGCACAAAGCAGCCTACGAGAACCAACAGCGCGAGATTGCACAACTGGAGGATTTTATCCGCCGTTTCCGGGCCAAGGCCTCCAAAGCCGCCCAAGCACAGGCCAGAATGAAGCAACTTGAGAAAATGGAACGGATTGCACCACCGGAATCCGAGGCGCCGGTCATCCATTTCAAGTTTCCCCAACCGGAACGTAGCGGCCAGCGCGTGGCCACCCTCGAGCAAGTCAAACAATCCTACGGGGACCATCTCGTCTATGAAGGCCTCAACCTGCAGGTTGAAAAGGGAGAACGCGTCGTCCTCGTCGGTCCCAATGGCGCGGGCAAATCCACCCTACTGAAGATCCTCGCCAACCAGGTCCCGATCAACGCAGGCACACGCGAACTCGGCCATAACGTAAGCGTCGGGTATTTCTCACAGCAGCGGGTCGAGGTGCTGGATCTGGAACGCACCGTCCTCGACGAAGCGCTCCAGCAAACCGCACCGGGCTGCAGCGACCAGGATGTCCGTAATATCCTCGGCGCCTTCCTCTTCCGCGGAGATGATGTCTTCAAGAAGGTCAAGGTCCTCAGTGGAGGCGAAAAAAGCCGGCTGGCACTGGTCAAGCTGCTCCTTGCCCCGCCCAACCTGCTCCTGCTCGACGAGCCGACAACCCACTTGGACATGTCGAGTATCGACGCCCTTGTCGCCGCACTCAGGGACTACAGCGGCACCCTGGTCTTTGTCAGCCACGATGTACACTTCATCCGGGCGCTGTCCGAGCAGACGATTCAAATCCAAGCCGGCTGCGTGACCGCCTATGCGGGCAATTACGATTATTATCTGCGAAAATCAGGCGCCGAATCCGAGCAAAGCGGGTTGGTCGCCGGTTTGAAAAACGCACGGCCGGACGGCAGCCCTGCCGCCGAAGGCACCGCCCATCAGGCACTCAGCGCCAAGGAACGGCGGCGGAGGGATGCCGAGGCGCGGAAGGAAAGCGCCAAGGAACGGCGTATTCTGGAAAAACGGGTCAATGAACTGGAAACCGAAATTCTGGCCCTGGAGGAAGAGCAAACCCGGATTTCGGGCCAACTTGAAGACCCCGAAAGCTATTCGGATGCGGAAAAAGCAAAGACCCTCAACCTGCAGGCCGCACGCGTCGCCAAACGTCTGGAAGAGAAGAATTACGAGTGGGAACTGGCCGCCGAGGCACTCAGCGAATTCAATACAGAGTCCTAATAACCCTCTGTAATTGCCCTGAAAACCTGTTAAAACCTTTAATTTGGGGCTCTCCGGCCTCGATTTACGCTTTACAAGGGGGGACGGAACCGGAACCTTTGGCCCCTTGCAAACATAACATACCTTTACAGTAATGTTCCCCCCGAAGTCCCCTAAAAAAGCATTTTTGATTGCCTTGGCTGCCGGAGCCAGCCTCGTCGGTGCACATGCCCAGGATGCAAGTCAACTGGCCTTTAGCACCTTGCAGGCACAAGCCAACGAACTGGTGGAATCCGGCCAGCTGGAACAAGCCATGCCGCTCCTGAAGGAACTGGTCTCCCGTGTGGAAGCCGCTCCAGATACGGAAATCAAGCTCGACGGCCCAATCTTCTTCATCGGCACCGGCTACATTCAGCGCTATATCAGCTCCGGACAACAGGCAGAGCTGAAGGAAGCCCTGGTCTGGTACGACAAACTGGAAAGCGACTACCCGGAATCGCGCTTCATGAAAGAAGCCGTACTCAAGCGGGTCGATATCTACCGCGCTCTGCAACAGAATGAGGACGCGGTCGAGTTGATGAAAAAAATCCTGGGAGGCAGCTACAACTTCATCCTCAGCTATGCAGAGGAAAACAAGCTGCTCAAAGACCTCACCCAAATTCACTACTACACCAACAAGCTGGAAGAAGGCCTCCCCATTTTCCAAAAGCTCCTGCAGATTTCCAAGGAACCCGATGATGTCGCCCTGGCCGCCGCAGCTTGCTTCGAAGCCTATGTCAAATCGAAGGATTTGGACAAGGCCATCGAACTGCTGCCCATCCTCGCACGGGAGTCCGAAGTCCGTTACCAACCTCGCCTGAACGTCGCCCTGCTGCTGGCCAGCGACACCATGGTCAACAACATGCGCTACAATGATGCGGCGCTGCTCCTCAACCTGATCAACACCACCGATGTGATGATTGAGTATAATGAGAAGAAGCTGGCCACAAAGACGACGCAGTTGGAACGCCTTCAAGCCCTCGGCGGCAACCAGGACAGCATCGACCGCCTGACCCAAGAGATCAAGATCACCACCAACATGCTGGAGCAGCTCAAGACACTGCCCAGCCTGCGCAACGAACTCCTCGTCCGCCGGGCCCGGAACTACACCAGCACCGAGCGTCCCTATGAAGCATTTTGGATGTTCTACGATCTCATGGCGGAGAACCCGGATCATGAACAAATCCAGTTCTACATGTATGCGACCTTCTCCAATGCGATGAAGATCCACAAGGATGCGACCATGATCCAGATCGCCGAGGCCTACCGCGCGCGCTTCCCCAAGGGCGACTACTATTCCGACATTTCCGCCGCCTACATCGGTAAGCTACTGGAAGTGGGCCGGGGTGAGGACTTCCTCGATACGATCGTCGATTTCCTCACGACACGCCCGATGGACCCCTACTCGAACAGCCTGCTCGCGCAATGGGGCAACCACCTGCTCTCGAAGGGGGAAATCGATACCCTGCTGGCACAGACCGAAATCTGGAAAAACATCCACGACCGCCCCGTCTTCGAAGACGGCCTCTTCTACTGGAGCGGCTTGGCCCAGCTGATGAAGAACCAGTACCCGGAAGCGCTTTCCAACTTCGAATCCGTCCTGAGCAAGTATCCCACCAGCTTGTACGCGGAAGACAGCCAGTTGCGCAAAGGCGCCTGCCTCTACTACTCGCAGGATTTCGCCGGCTCCCGCAATGCCCTCAACACTTACATCAAAAAATACCCGCAGGGCAACTCACTGGACCAGGCCTACTATTTCCTGGGTGAAATCGACTTCCTTGAAGGCCTACTCATCGATGCCATCAGCCACTTCCAAACGGCCGACCGCATTACCGAGCTGCAGGATATCCACAATGCCGTCGCCTTCCGCATCGGAACCATCTACGAGGGGATGGGTGAGTACGAGAAGATGGCCAACCACTTCATCGACTACATCAACACCTACGGCGACAATGGCAGGCTGACCGATGCCGTCTTTGAACTCGGCCGGGCCTATGAGTCCCTGCTCATGCCGGTCAGGATGCTGGCACTCTACCAGGACAACATCGAAAAGTATGCCACCGCAATCGACAACCAGGGGGTCGATGCATTGATCGAAGGCTACGCCGAAAAATACGTAAAGAACAAGGCGATGCTGGAAGAAACGGTCGCCTTCCTCAAGCAACTCGAGAGCGACCTGGAATTCCGCGAAAAGATCGTAACCGACCGCGGTTTCCTCTTCGAGTTCTTCTACCTGAATACGAAGGTGGACCAGTCCCTCTACAATCGCCTGCGTGAACATCCGAACTTCGGGCCCAACCTGATGGACGGCTTGGCCCCCATCGCCGACATTACCTCCGAGTACGGTGAACAGCTTGCCCAATACCCGGTCGAAAGCCCGGAGGACTTTTTCCGACGCCTCCTCGCCAAGTACAAGGCAGAGAAGAGCCGCATCGCGGAAGCGCGCATGCTGATGGGCCTGTACCGGATCGGCATCGAAGACTTCCCCTCCATGCCCTATGATGCGGATTTCCTTACGGTATCCACGCCGCGGGTACTCTTGTATGTCGCCGACTATGAGCGCGACAAGCGTCTGGACTTCGCGGTTGAAGCCTGGAACCAGGTACTGACCAATTACCCGCAGGATGACGCCGCGATCGTCGCCTATATGCGCCTCGCCGATGTCAGCGAGCAACGCGGCGACCTCTCAACCGCGATCAACTATCTGGACCAGATCCGCTCGCTCTTCCCCGGTTCGCCGAAGATCCCCGCAGTCATCCTGCGCGAAGGCGAGCTCTACAGCAAGCAAGGCAACGGAGACAAGGCGCGGGAGCAGTACCAATACATCCTGCGTGTCCCGGATTGGCGCGGCATTCTCCACGCCCGGGCCCTTTTCCAGACCGGCGAATCCTTCATGACCGAAGGCGAGCATGCCAAGGCGCACGGGTTCTTCGAACGTACCTTCCTCGGCTACTCCCACTTCGGCGAATGGGCTGCCAAGGCCTACCTGGCCGATGCGGAGGCCCTGCTCGCGATGGGTTCGCGCGAGGATGCCATTTCCACCCTGAAGGAAGCCGAGGAAAAACTGAAGGATTCCGCCCCGCTGGAACTCTACGAACGTATTCGCGCCCAACTGAAGGAGCTACAACCATGAGCCGCGCCCCATATCTCAGCCCTAAAACCGCCCGACGACTGAAGCGGGCCCTCATCACTGCACTGTTCCCGATCATTGCCAGCTTTGCACTGGCAGAAAACAGCTACTGGACGGAGTTCGGCAGGCAACCCGTCTACATCCAGCAGAACAATTTCGGCAACGTCCAGACCCTGAAATTCACCAAGTTCAAGGACGGCATGCTGATCGCCGAACTCGACGGCGGCGTCGGTGAAATCTCCCTGCCGGTTTCCGAGTCCATGGCTCAGAGCCTGACCCTGCAGCTCGAGAATATCCAGCAGGCCCGAGAGATGATGGCCAACCAGAACTATGTCGGCGCGCTCGCCATCCTGCGCCCACAGGCCTATCCGCTGATTAAGTTCCACCAGGTACCGGACACCTTTACCCAGCTGCACGTCCCAGTCCAGATGTTGATCGAATCGCTCATTCTCTCCGGAGAATTGGACGAAGCACTGGATATACTGCAACGTATCCAACTCGATACCGTCAGCCCCCGCTACAGCCAATATGGAATCCGGCTGTTGAACCTCTACATGGACCAGGGAGACATCGACCATGCGGTCGAGATCTGCCGCATGCTGCCGGTCAAGGGACAATATGCGGTCAATATTTCGCCGATCATCGACGCGGCGGACAAGCTGCGAGCCGCAGGGCGCTACGCAGCGGTGATCCCCATCTACCGCGAAGTCGAAACCTTCGTCGAAGGGGAAGCGCTCGACAACATCCGCATGTGGCTGGCCTACTCGCTGGTGCTCAACAACCAACTCGAAGAGGGCAATACAATCTTTGACAAGCTTGAGGAACCGGACCCGAAGGAGCGCCTCTTCTCGCTCTACAAGCTCCTGCAGGGCTCGCGTGAGTATCGCAAGGCCGAATACGGCAAGGCCCTGGACAACCTCACACGTGGCTTCGTCCGCGCCCGTACCTCCTACGTCTGGGTGCCGGAGATGCTCTACCTGATCGGCGACTGTTATGCACGGGACCTGAAACCGGTCTCCGCCCGCAACGTCTGGACTGAGATCACCATCCTTTACCCGGACTCTCCCTGGGCCGCACGCGCCTCGTCCTCATTGGAGAAACTGTCCACGCCCGAGACTTCAACCAACTAACTTCCACCCATTGAACACATACTTTATAAAGCTATGAATACAACAACCTCCCGTATCCTTCGCACATTCTTTGTGATTGCCCTGATCGCCGGTGCATCGCAGTGGATGTTGACCCAAAGCCTGCAGGCTCAAACTGAAGACGAAGCCGCCCAAACCGAAGTCGCAACTGACGAAGCTGCAGCAGCACCAAAGGGCGGAGACAAGTCACTCATCGACATGTTCAAGGCAGGTGGCTGGGCCATGTATCCGCTCGGTTTACTCTCGATCTCCGGCTTCGGTCTGATCGTCTACAACTTCATGGCCGTCAAGCCCGGTCCGATCCTCAAGACCAATGCCACCGTCGAAATCGACAAGGCCCTGGAACAAGCCGACATCGACAGCGCAAAGAATATCTGCGAGCAGAACCCCGGACCGGCCACCAACATCATCCATGCCGGCCTGGTACGTGTCGACATTCGCGATTACGACCCGGAACAAGTGAAGGAAGCCATTGAAGAAGCATCTGCAGAAGAACTGTCCGGTCCCTTCGTGCTGATCAATTACCTGTCCGTCGTCGCATCCCTCTCTCCTATGGTCGGGCTGCTCGGAACCGTTTCCGGTATGGTCAAGGCCTTCAACGTCATCGAAGCGGAAGGTGCGGGTAGCGCCCAAGCCCTGGCCGGTAACATTTCCGAGGCCCTGATCACCACCGCATCGGGGATGATCATCGGTATTCCCGCCATGTTCTTCTTTTTCTTCTTCAAGAACAAGTACGGTAAGATCACCTCACGCGTCGGCCGCGTCGTCGGCGACCTGCAGTTCACTCTGAACAAAGCCATCAAGAACCGTTAATCGCCACAAGGAATCATCCAATGAAAGCGTGGCAACCAGATGACGTCGACCCGGAGTTCGAACTGACTCCGATGATTGACGTCGTGTTCCTGCTCATTGCGTTCTTCATGACCTTGATCAGTTTCATCAGTGCCGAGCTCATCAAGCTCGAACTGCCGGAAGCCGAACAAGCCACCATCCCAGAAGAACCCGGTGAGCGCCAATACATCTCGGTTGATATCAACGGTGAGGTTTATTTCGGCGCCAAGCCGACCACCTACGAGACACTGCCTGCAGCGCTGGTACAGATGCGCACGGAACAACCCGGCCTCAAGGTTTATCTCCGGGCCGATTCCGCAGTGCCCCACCGCTACGTCAACCGCGTCATGGAGGCCTGCGCCAAAGCAGGCATCTTCGACCTCATTTTCGCCTCAAATAAGGATTAACTATGGGCGCAGCAGTCAATAAAGTCCTGGAAACCGAGGAAAAAGTCGACATCACGCCGATGATCGACGTCGTCTTCCTGCTCCTGATTTACTTCATGTTCCTCCCTCTCCAACAGGAGGCGGACATCGGGATCAAGCTGCCGAGTTCCACACCTCCGACCGAGAATCTGGAACTCCCCAGCGAGCACATTGTCGAAGTCTTTCCCAATGGCTTAATTCTTCTCAACGGTGCACCCATGGATGGCTCCGACAGCCGGGTCATGCCCAAGCTGACCGAGACGCTCACCCGTCTCAAGCTGTCCTCAGACCGCGCGGGAATCGATACCGTCGTCAAGATCCAAGCCGATCCCGACTCCCCGCACCAACGCTCCGTCGACATACTCAACGCCTGTGCCAAGGCCAAGGTGAAGAAAGTCTCATTCGCCGCATACGGCTCTTAAATCATGATTACCGAGCAGAAAAAGCGTAAGATCAACCCCATGCTGATGAATGTCTTGCTCATCAGCGGCGGCCTTCACGTGCTGGTCGGCCTCCTGCTGGGAGGTCTCGTGGTCGTGAAGTACGTGATACCCGACGATGCGGAGTTCGAAGAACCACCTGCCGTGGAAGAAGTCGAACCGCCCAAGGAGGTGAAGGTCGAGATCAAACCCCAGCCGACACCGGATAACCAGCCGCTGAACAACCTGCGCATGAAGCAGGTCGGTAATATTGCGGTCAGCGCGGTGAATGTCGACCTGCCGAGTATGGATCAATCCTTTACCGTCAGTGCCGGCATCGGCAATTTCGGCGGTGCCGGACTCCTTTCCCGCTCCAGCGGCAGCATCGGCTTTGGTTCATCAATGGTGAACGTGATGGGCTTGAAGACCAAGTCCGAGCGTGTGTTGCTCGTGGTGGATGCAGGCAAGAACATGCTGATCGACCAGAAAGGCGGCCTCTACAGTTACCGTGTCATCAAGGATGAAGTGACTCACGTGGTGAGCAGCCTGAATGCCGGCACACTCTTCAACGTCTGCTTCTTCGACGATGGGCGCGTCAAGATGTTCAAACCACAACCCATCCCGACTGGAACGGAGGTCGTCAATGAACTCAGACAATGGATCGGCCCGATCAATGCCGATGCAAAAAAACTGGGGATATCCGGAGCGAAACGGCCCAAGCTTGAGACCTTGCCGGAGGATCCGGTCAACAAGCAACTGAGCAATCACCATTGGAATGGGACCAACGAAAAGCTGTTCCTTACGCAAGCCTTCCTGGAGCAAAATATCGACGCCGTTTTCATCATCACAAGTTCCTATTCCGGCTTTGGCAGAATCGTCCGCTCCTTCACCCCGGAGGAAAATGCCAAATGGAAGGAAAAGACTTCAGATCCGAAGTATCAGGAACAGTTGAAAGCCTATAAAGCGGAGTCCTCGGAAGTAAGTAAGAAAGTGAAAGCGGCACTCAGCGCGTACCAAGCCGAGCGTAAGAAAAATGGGCTGCCACCGCGAATCTTCGACCGGGAAAACTTGGAACACTTCTTCAAGATCAAACGCACAGTAGGCCACCCGGGCTACAAACCCGTAAAGTATATGGAGCAGCGGGATGTTGAAAAATACTTCAAGGAATTGATCAAGACGCTGTACGAGGAACGGAGCGGAAAGAACCCTTCGATCAATATCATCCTCTTCCTGGCCGGGGATGAAAACTTCTCCGAAGCACGCGAGGACAACCTCAAGGACTTTGTTCGCTTCTTTGACGGCAAATACCGAATCATCCGCGGCGAAAACGAAATCAAGAGTGCCGCAACGGCACCGCAAAGCGGCAAAAACAAAAAGTAGCCATTCCAGCGTAAAGTATTTCCCCAAAAGCGTGGTCATGACTGGCCACGCTTTTTTTTGCTCCCAGCCAAGGCAGCTCGAAATCACAATCGGCCGATCATCTGAAAAAGGAGGCAGGGCGTCCCGCCCTGCCATATCCGGGGCAGCCCCCCAAAAGAGACACAAAAAAGCCCCAAGCACTTCACCTCAAGCGACTTAGGGGCTGGTGCTCCCGCTGAGATTCGAACTCAGATTTGCGGCTTCGGAGACCACTGCTCTATCCATTGAACTACGGGAGCGTTCGCAAAGCGGCTTAGCATCCAAAGCCACTCTCGTTCGTCAACGCGAAAAGCAGGAATGTCATCTTCCCTCAGACGCTCCATTAAGCGCTAATGAGATCCAGTATCATAATTAAGTTGACATCGACCTCAGTTAATATTGAGACCCATTCTCTCTTCTCACACTCAACTGACAACCACATGAAAACACACCTGACCCTAATCTGCATGGCCGGCGCCAGCTTGCTCAGCTGGACGGGCGCCCAAGCCGCTGACACCGCCCTTCCCTCCCCGGAGGAGATGTGGCGTATCATCCAAGCACAACAAGAGCAAATCAACGAACTCAAGTCCTTGGTAGAGGCCAATCAGACCAGCCTGAGCACGGCGCAGGCTGAACTCGCAACCGCCAAGGCGGAAGCGGGCGAAGCCAAAGCCGAAGCAGCCAGCACCCGCAGCGAGTTGCAGCAGGCGAAGGCCCAACTGGACGCCACGACGCTGGCCGTCGAAGAAGCGGGCCAGGCCGGATTTGGCAGTTGGTCGGAAGACACCTCGCTTGGTGGCTATGGTGAGCTGCACGCGAACTTCCCGCAGGGAGGCGAGAACGAAATCGACTTCCACCGCTTCGTGCTCTTCTTCAACCACGACTTCAACGACTGGATCTCGCTCTTCAGCGAGTTTGAGCTGGAGCATTCCATTGCCGGCGAGGGCCAGAACGGCGAAGTCGAATTGGAGCAAGCCTTCATCCGGATGGACTGGACGGACAAGTTCTCCACCGATGCCGGTCTCTTCCTTATGCCGGTCGGCTTGCTCAATGAAATACACGAGCCCAACACCTTCTATGGCGTCGAGCGTAACCGCATCGAGTCGAACATTATTCCCAGCACATGGTGGGAAGGCGGAGTCAAAGGCAGCTACCGTTTCGCCAACGGCATCTCAGTCGACGGAGCCATCACTTCGGGGCTGGATGTCGCGGCCAGCGGCAGCAGCGCGTACCGGATCCGCAGTGGCCGCCAAAAGGTCTCCGGAGCCGTCAATGAAGAAGCCGCCTTTGCCGGCCGGATCAAGTACACCGGTATCGCCGGCTTGGAGATCGGAGGCTCGGTCTTCTATCAGGATGATCTGGCACAAACCGATCCGGCCGAATTCTCGGGGCTCTTGACGAGTCTGCATGCGGACTACCGCAAGGGCGGTTTCGGTTTCCGCGCACTCTACGCCCGCTGGGACCTGAGCGGCGATGTACCGAATGACGCGGAAGACCAGTACGGCTACTATATCGAGCCATCCTACCGCTGGGAACTCAGCGAGAAATACGGCGATCTGGGTGTCTATGCCCGCTACAGTGATTACGAATACTACCGGGGTAGCGGCCAGCGTGAGAACGAGATTATCGAGATCGGACTCAACTACTGGCCGACCGAAAACGTAGTCTTCAAATTGGACTACCAGGACTACGACAATGGCTCCAATGACGATGGAGATGATATAAGCGGTGCCTTTAATATGGGTATCGGCTACCAATTCTAAGCTGTTTTGAACAGCCGGTGCTTGCGAACTGAGCGGGCACCGGCTTTCTCTTGAGCCGTCTTCATGCGCCGACCAAGCTTCCAGATCCTGACAGCAATCTGCCTGCTGCTTCTGACGAACCGCAGTCAGGGTGAAGACGTCTATCTGGCACCGGAAGTCTTCATCGAACAATGCTTCGAACAAGCACCGGAGGTTCAAGTGCTCTGGCTGACCAAGGAATACAAGGAGCAGATCAAGGCCATTCTCGGCCACGACTATCCCGGCCTGCGCATCCGCTACTGGCGTTCCGGTCCGAAAACCGCATGGATTCTGGAGGAAATCGGCAAAGTCAAACCGATCACCACCGGCTTCCTGATTGAGAACGAGAGCATGCTCCAAATGCGTGTACTCATCTACCGGGAAAGTCACGGCTGGGAGGTGCGTTACCCGTTCTTTACCGACCAGTTTGAAGGGCTCGGCCTGGACGAGGAAAACCGCTTGGACAAGCAGATCGACGGCATCAGCGGTGCCACTCTCTCGGTCAATGCCCTCACCCGCCTGTCGCGCCTTGCGCTGTTCCTACACAAGGAGGTCACCCGATGAAACTCGCCCTCCCCAGAAAACGCACGATCCTGGCCTGGCATCGCTGGATGGGCATCGGCGCCTCGCTCTTTCTCGCAGTGGTCGCCCTCACAGGCCTGGCCTTGAATCACACCGAGCGACTGGGGCTGGACCGGATACAGATCCACTCGGGGCTGATCCTGCAACGCTACGGGATGGCCACAACGGAATCAATCCGTAGCTACACAATCCAAGGCGAGCACACACTCTCCGCCCTCGCGGGCCAACTCTTTTACAACACGCAAGCGATCTGCAGCGCTTCCGCGCCGATCGGCATACAAGAGGGCGATCCGATCACCACCGTCATTACGACCGATGAACTGGTCTATCTCAGCCCGGAGGGTGAACTGATCGAACGGGTCTCTTTCTTGCAGCTACCGTTCGAAAGCTTGCAAGCGGTCGGCCAAAGCCCGGATGGCAGAGCCGTCCTCATCTCGGAGGAAGGAAACTTCACACCGGACCCAAATTGGATCGAGTTTGAAACCTACACCGGTCGCTACGAAGTGGCACCCCTCCAAACGAAGATGCTGGCTCCAAAAGAACAGGAAGCCTTGCTGGAAAGTTTCCAAGGCAGCGGGGTCACTCTCTATCGTGTCCTGCTGGACCTGCACTCCGGACGACTGTTCGGATGGGGCGGGCGCACACTGATGGACCTCAGTGCCGTCGCGATCCTTCTCCTCATCAGTTCAGGTATTTTCGGATGGCTGCGCAAGTCACGCCGGCACTCGACCACCCCATCCGCCTGATGCAGCGCCGTCGTTTCATCCGTATTCTCGCCACAAGTGCTGCCGGCATGAGCCTGCAGCAACTGGCCGCATCCACCACCGGACTGCAGAAGGTCCAATGGCAAGGCTTCGCGCTCGGCACTACCGGCCAACTCACCCTTTTTACGGAAGACCGTCGGAAAGCCGAAACTTGCCTCCAGGCATGCTCTGCAGAAATTCGCCGGCTTGAGTCCATATTCAGCCTCTACGACCATCACTCCGAACTCTGCCAGTTGAACCGGGACGGTTACCTGAAAAACCCCACCAAAGACTGGCGACGGCTTCTGGCCGCGATCGAAGCAGCCCGCAAAACTACCGAAGGTGCCTTCGACCCCAGTATACAGAGACTGTGGAAGCTGTATCAGGAGCATTTTTCCCTGTATCCGGATTCGGATACAGGCCCCAGCCAGGAAGCACTGGACCTTGCCCTACAACAAACCGGATGGGACAAAGTACGCCACACCCCGGAATTGATACGGCTTGAGCACGCGGGCATGCAACTCAGCCTCAACGGCATCGCCCAAGGCTACATCACAGACCGTGTCAGCGAACAATTAAAAGAAGCAGGCTACACAAACGTCCTGGTCGAACTGGGCGAAGCGCGAGCCATCGGATCACACCCGAAGGGCCGTCCCTGGCGGATGGGAATCAAAGACGCAAAACGACCGGACCGGATCATCCAAGTCACCGAACTGAACAATCGCGCACTGGCGACCAGCGGAAGTTACGAAAGCCGGTTTTCGAAAAACGGCCAATTTCACCACTTGATCCATCCTCGAACTGGACTGCCGAGTGCACAGTGGAGCAGCGTGAGTGTACTCGCCCCCACCGCAACCGAAGCCGATGCGCTGTCCACCGGGCTCAGTTTCCTCGACGCCGCCGCGATCGAGAGAGTCCGGACCGGACATCCGGAGCTCGACATCATTTGCCAAGCGTAGAGCAACGCGTAAGCCTGTCCCCCGATCCTTAACCGGGACGAAAACTTATCGGACCGCTCGACTTTCCGCTTCACTTCAAAATCAAGCAGCGTCCTAATGCCTGCCTATGAATGAACACGTTGTGCCTCACTTCATCCTCCCATCCGAACCATCCGATTTTCCCGGGCTGGTCGCCTTTTGGAACTTCACGGAGAGTGGTGACAGCTTTCGAGCCTGCCAGGGCGAGCCCTATATCCTGAATTCCCAATCCGGCACGCTCGCCGCGATTGATTCGGACACTGCGCCCTTCGGGGGGAAAGCCTTGCACCTGGAGGAAGGCCAGTGGTTGAACTGCGCGCGCAGCGAGTGCCCGAAATTGGACATTCATGGCCCATCCGGCCACCTTACGGTGCTGGCCTGGATCCGCCGCGCACGCAAGTCGAACACTGAGTGCGAATTTATCGCCGGCCAGTGGAACGAGAGCAACAAAGGCCGCCAATACGGCTTGTTCTTAAATATCGGCGTGTGGCAACAGGCGGATCAAGTATGCGGGCACCTCTCGAATGTCGGAGGCCCCACTCCCGGCTTCAAGTATTGCATCGACGGTCCGGTCGGCAGCAAGCCCGTGCCCCGTGACGAATGGTCCGTCGTCGGCATGAGCTATGACGGCCAATGCGGCTATGCATGGCTCAACGGTCAACTGGATACCCGTGAAGGCCTCAACCCCTACTCAATGGCCGGCGGCCTGCACAATGGCGGCCCCAATGGCTCCGACTTCACCGTCGGCGCAGTCGACCGCCACAGTAACATCGGCAACTTCTTCACCGGAGACATCGCGGCACTGGCGGTCTATGACCGTGCACTCTCGCCTGCGGAGATCTACGCGCTCTCGAGCAAGTAATCACTCCTCAAGCTCGTTCACCAGACGGTAGAATCGCTTGGTCTTCGTACTGCCATCAGGATCGACGAATTCAACCAGTTCCCCCAAGCCTGACACCGGACCGGCAATCGTCGTCCATTCCCCAATGGTCAATTCGTCACGGGCCTGCAGCTCATATACTCGGCCTGCATAAGCCATGAACTGGACCGAGAAGCCCGATTCAGTCTGCCCCAGAGCGGTCACACAGGGCGGACTGATAGTGCGTACCATTTCGATGGGCGGCGCCCCTTCATTGTGCAACCAAAGCTCCCAGACTGCATTGCCCCAATCAGCCAGCGTACTGAAAAAGACATCGCTTTGGGCAATATAGGCATCGGCCTCCCCGGAGGGGGTCGGACTACTTAAGCTTTCAGCCACACCGTTGATCTCATCGCGGAGGAATTCCATATATTCCTTCGAGGTGCTCTGGTAATAGAGCACCGCCTCCCAAGTCACACAGGCTTCCGGCAAATTGAAAAAGACATCCTTGTAGCCACCGGCGTACTCCGAGGCCGAGAAGAGGTCCAGCGCATCCACCCCGTCGGCTCGAGGTTGCGCCAGACGGAACGTCGAAGCCGCCACATTAAATCCGACCGGTGGGATACGGTTATCCTTGTAGCGGTCGGTGGCGAGGGCCATGTGAAAGGTCTTGTCCTCTCCCGTAAGCGAACTCTGCATCGCCACTTCGAAAACAAGATCATCCCTCGTATGCTCCAGCTCCGCACCGGAAACATAGGTCGGACGCCCATCTGAATCACGGCTAACGACCAAGGGCGTGTAGGGGTTAATCTCGAAAATCAAGCTGCCGCTCGCATCGTAAAACCGGAGGTTCAGCCACATGCGACGCCCTTCAGGAAAACCCGAGATCAACTTATGCCCGGTATTGTTGTACACCCGTAGCGAATTCGGTCCCAAAGGCAGAAGATTGGCCGCATGCGTCAACATGGAGAGGGCACGGTCCGCCCCGTCCGACAAGGCCGCCCCCTGCGCCTGAAGGCCGGCGACGTCGATCACAGCACCGGGATAGAGAGTGCCGTCCAGAAGCTGCAGATTCAGGTCATCTTTCAAGGGATTGTCCGCAGACGCATCCACCGAAGCCAGCACCCGGCTGATCCAGTAGCCGCCCCCGCTCAGGTCATGCACCCGAAGGTCTGAGCGGACCGGTACATTCTTGTTGCAGGCCTTGCCCGTAGAGACAGGCATGTGGCAATCCTGACAGCTGCTCGCAGATACGACATTCTCCGCAAGCGCTCCCCGAGTGGACGCGCCGCCGGGCTGCCCGTAAGCACTCAACAGGAATTCCGAAAGCGTGCGCTCCACATGGAAATAGCTCGCCGCCGACTGGGCACTGCTCGTCTCCAAACCGAGCACCGCATTGGCCATGGCCGCATTTGACACGTCATGACAAACCGCGCATTGGCCGTGCATTTTATGGAAACGTGAATAATTCACCGAGTGGCTTTTCGGCTCCGCGTCATGCCGGTTGCCCCGCTTCACTGCCGTATCGGGGTCCATAAAATACTGTCCGGAACTGGCCTCGATGTAGTCGGGCAAAGCCCCCGTACCATAGGCCAGCGGCAAATCCGTATCCACATCATAGAAACCGCTATTATCAAAGAGAACGAAGGATCCTAGTAAGCTTGTATCCAACGCATACGTTGCATCCGCTGCCGTCTGGATGACCGGATCGGTTTCTGCTGCCAGCCAAGGCTCCTGACGCTCCGCCGCGATCGGGTCGATCATTTGATGGCAGGAGGAGCAATTCACCCCGTCATAATCCCCCAAGCCGGCGTCGAGCGCCGTTCCATTGGAGGGATCGCTTCGACCTCCCAACCAGCCAACCGGGCTGTGGCATCGCAAACAGAGATCGCCTGCGTTGGCATTCCCCAAAAGCCAGACCGAATCCTGTAAAGCGACCGTAACCGAGGCCAGCCAGAGCGGATCGCGGGCCGCTTGCGCCATCATGGAACCGGCCCAGGTGTGTCCGGGCTCAACCGGCGCGTCATAGCCGCTGTGGCAATTCATACACTGGTCAATGGACTCCAAAACCGTCGATCCCGGTTGCGATCCGGGCATGAATAAAACAGGGTCCTCGTCCACTGCTACGGGCGTCCATCCTCCCACCAGAGCTGCCCCCACGACCAAGGCAGTAGCGCCTCCGAACAAATAAGCCTTCTGAAACATAACAGCCTCCGTTGGAGTTAATTATGAAACTTAATACCGATCACGGCGAGATAAAATCCGGAGCTAAATAACAGGACCGCCCACTAGTAGCCGAACTAATCAAGAGCATAACAAAGGCACTACAAAAAGCTCATCGTCACTTACCGGGAAAGGGCTTATTGATGGCAACTTGTTTAGCAGGGGGGCCTCACGATCCATTCCAGGTAGAGGCTGCAACATAAAAGCTCCTCCTCTTGTCAAGGGGAGGTGGCTGCGCTTGTCGCAGACGGAGGGGTCGGGATATACGAGCACTCATGTCCAATGCCGTACTTTCCCGAAAATCGACCATGAGCCAAAAAAAAGCGACCACACCCGAAAGATGTGGCCGCCATAAAAAACGCGTAGTCCGGACTAGATGTGGATCGCTTCGCCGAATACGGTGGCCGCAGCTTCCATCGTCGCCTCGCTCAGGGTCGGGTGCGCATGGATGGTGTGGTGAATTTCCTCCACCGTGGTTTCCAGCTGCATGCCCAGGCAGTACTCACCGATCAACTCGGTGGCATCGGCACCTACAATGTGCGCACCGAGGATTTCGCCGTACTTCTCGTCCACGAGGATCTTGACGAAACCTTCCGGTTGGTTCGAAGCCACCGCCTTGCCGGAAGCCTGGAAGGGGAATTTGCCAACCTTGTACGCCACGCCCTCTTCCTTGAGCTTCTTCTCGGTCTTGCCGATACTGGCCACCTGCGGCAGACAGTAGGTACATCCGGGGAACAGTTTCACCCGCTTCGGCTTGCTGTGTCCGAACATGCCCTGGACCGCCTGAACTGCCTCATAGGTCGCTACGTGAGCCAACCAAGGCGGGCCAATAATGTCACCAGCGGCATAGATCCCCTTGACGGAAGATTCGTAATTGTCGTCCACCTTCACGTAACCACGGTGTAAATCGAGCTTCATGCGGGGCGAGAAGAGCCCTTCGGTATTCGCATTCACGCCAATGGCTAGAAGGATACTGTCGGCCGTGATGCTCTCCTTCTGATCGCCCTTGACCAGGTCCATCTTCACGTTCTTGGCGGCGACCTTGATATTCTCGACCGCGGTGGACACACGGCAATCGATGCCCTGCTTCTTGAATTCCTTTGCAACCACGGCAGCCGTCTCATGGTCCTCAATCGGCAACACCTGGTCGAGCATTTCAACCAGCGTCACCTTGGTCCCGAAAGCGTTGAGGAAGTAGGCAAACTCGGCCCCGATCGCACCGGCCCCCACGATCACGATGGATTTCGGCTGCTTCTTCATTTCCAGGGCCTGACGGGAGGTCATGACCCGCTCGCCGTCGACTTCAAGATCCGGCAGGCGACGGGGCTTGCAGCCGGTCGCGATAAGGATCTTCTCGGTCGGCAGAATCTTGCCCTTGTCCGGCCCGTCGGTGATTTCCACCATGCCGGGCACGTTGATGGTTCCGACGCCGGTAAAGTGGTCGACCTTGTTCTTTTTGAAAAGAAAGGCGATACCCTTGGCCATGGTATCGGCCACCCCACGGGAGCGGCCAATGATCTTGGAAAAGTCATAATCGACCCCCTTGACACTGATCCCGAAATCATCGCAGTGCTGGATCTTGCTGTAGAGCTCGGCGCTCTTCAGCAAGGCTTTCGACGGAATGCAGCCCCAGTTCAGGCAGGTGCCGCCCGGACGCTCCTGCTCAACGCAGGCCACTTTCTTGCCGAGCTGGCCGGCACGAATAGCTGCCGCGTAGCCCGCAGGGCCACCGCCGATGACAACGAGGTCGTATTTTGTGGTGTTTGCCATAATTCGATTGGTTATAAGAGAGTCTCTGAGAGAAGGCGTGTAAGCCGAGGAATAAACCCTCAATGCCCGATGCGTCAATGCTGGGGAGAACAACGCTCAGATATCAATCACGTCGTCGTCATCCAATTCACTGCGCCTTTTGGGCGCAGACGGGCTGGGCCGGTTGCCGGGCGTAGGCCCCCCACGGTGGATTTGGACATTCACCCCGCCCCGGCCCTTCGAGGCGAAGGCAACATTCGCGATAAAACTCGTAATACTCACAACCAGAGCACCCCAAAGCGCACTGCCAAAGCTGTTGACCACGAATCCGCCATCGGATCCGCCGACAACCCAGCCGACAAAGAGGAAAAGCAGTGCATTAATCAGCCAGATACCGATCCCGAAGGTCAGGATGATAAAGGGCAGGGAAAACAACATGAGCACGGGCTTGAGAAAGACATTGAGGAAGCTGAGCAAGACCACCGCGATGATCAGAGCCCCGACACTGTCGTACTGGATCCCTCCCATGGAGGTATACGAGGCAAGGAGCACGCCGAGCGCGATCAGCACCCAGCTCTTCAGTAACTGTTTCCAATCCATGCCCCTTAGTCTCGGCAGGAGCTATTCGGTTCCAAGCGGAAATTCCGGCTCCTTCGCCTCATCCATAGAAATGTTGTAGCGGAATGAGTAGGTATCAAACTCCCCGGTTTCCGGGTTCTTGACGTTGAGGATGATATTGTAGATGTGAGGGGGTACCATGATTGCGGGAGCGCCGAGACCGGCACCGCCCCCCAGAGTGGTCAGCGAATGGTAGGGCCGCCCGCGCACCGAACCCATGAAACGAACATTCGCCTCGGTGGCCTCAGGCTCGGCAATGGTGCCGTATTCATCGATCCAGTAGAGACGGATCTGGTTTTCCTCGAAGCGGAAATTCAGAGATGTCGCATCGTCCCGCTCGATATAGTAGCCGGCAATCCAGGGGGCCTGGCCGACCTCATAGGGAGGATCCGACACCTCGGTGGGCAGCACCCGCTCCGCGGCGGCTTCCTCAGCAGAAAGGGGAATGAGACAGGCAACGAGCAGACTAATCAGGCAGATCGGTAGTTTCATGCAGCTAACGTAGCGTTTTCAGCCCACAGATCAATCTTCGGCTGCATTCCGGCGTTTTTGTATTTCTTTTTTAAGATTGCGGATCTGCTCCAAGCGCTGGGCGGTGGCCGCTTCCGCCCCCGCCAGACCGGGCTCAAAGAAGCGCTGGGGCTCCAACATGTACTCCTGCCCGGAGATGCCCTGGGGAAAATCGTGACTGTAGAGATAGTCCTTACCATGCCCCAGCGACTTATTGGTCTTGGTGTGGGCATCCCGCAACCAGAGCGGGACCGCTTGTACCGGTTTGTCGCGGAGCGACTGCTTCACCGCCGCCATCGCCCGGGTGACCGAGTTACTCTTCGGAGAGGTCGAAAGGTAGAGAACCGCATGAGCCAAATTGTACTCGCACTCCGGCAAGCCCACCCGTTCACAAGCATCGAAGGCGGCCACCGCGACGGTCAGGGCATGTGAATTCGCCAAACCGATATCCTCGGAGGCGAGAATGACCAGACGGCGCGCGATGAACCGGGGGTCTTCCCCCCCTTGCAGCATCTTGAAGGCCCAATAAAGGGCCGCATCAGGATCCGAGCCGCGGATACTCTTGATCATGGCCGAGGCGTGATCGTAGTGCTCATCCTCGTCCCGGTCATAGCGGATCTGGCGCTCCTTGGCAAAAGCCTCGACCGCATCCACATCGATATGGGAACCGAGCGGCTGGCTCAGTACCAGTGTTTCCAAGGCATTCAGGGCCCGGCGCAGGTCCCCGCCGGAAAACTCGGCCAAGGCCTGGTATACGGCCGGTTCCGCGGTGCAGCGGTGACTCCCCAAGCCCCGCTCCGAATCGCCGATGGCCCGGGCCAGAACAGTCGACACGGCGTCCAGTTCGACCGGTTCCAAACGAAAGAGGTGGCTTCGGCTCAATAGTGGGGCATTGACATAAAAACCGGGATTATGGGTGGTGGCACCGATCAAACGGATGTTGCCCGCTTCCACATCCGGCAGCAACAGGTCCTGCTGCGATTTGTTGAAACGATGTATCTCGTCGATGAAAAGAATCGTCCGCTTGGCACTCTCGTAGCGGGCCAAGCGCAGGATGTCCCTCAACTCGGCAACATTGGAAAGTACCGCATTGATGCGGACAAACTTACTCCGTGTTTCACTCGCAATGACCTCCGCCATCGAGGTTTTCCCACAGCCCGGTGGCCCATAGAAGATGAGGCTCCCGAAGTTGTCCGCCTCGATCAGGCGCGGCAACAGGCAGCCCTCCCCCACAATATGGTCCTGGCCGATGATCTCCGACAAACAACGCGGCCTCATACGGACAGCCAAGGGGCGCGGCGCACTGTCCTGCCCGCTTTCTTCGCCAAATAAGCCGACTTGATCGTCCGCATCCAACATGCCGTCAAATTCCCGTGCGAGTTGCCAAGTTGCAAGCGCGAAGAGGAAATTAGTGTTTGGAAAGCGTAAGCAAACGCTTCATTAAATAGACAAATGGAATCTAACCAGAGTCCGGTGCGTGCTCCGCTGCTTTACCTGCTGCCCGGAGCGGTTACCGGTCTGGAGCTGGCGCGGTGTTGGCCACAGGCCGCCGGTCTGCTCATGCTCGCGGCCGCCGTGGGATTGGCGCTACTGGCATGGCGCTTCGCGTCACATCCCGGATTCATCTGGCACCTGCTCTTTGGCGCTGCGGTCCTCATGGCCTTCTGGTCCTACGCAGCGGTACGCGGTCCTCGCATTCCCACAGACAAGGAACTCAGCTACCCGGAACGCGAGTTGGAACTGCTGCTTCAGATCGATCGTATCCTGACACCCGCCGGTGACGGCACCGGACTGCGGGCCACAACATCGGTTCTCGAGACACCGGCGATCGGCCTGATCCGCAAAAGCGACCGCATTTACCTGGAGCTGCCGCCAGCCCTGGCCGACAAGCAATTTCAAAGAAGCGCGGTTCTCGCGGTCAAAGGAGTAGTCTCTTCCCTACCCCGCAATGACGAAAGCCGGGACTTTGACCATTACCTGCAAAGCATGGGCATTTACTACCGCCTGCAGCGGACGAACCAAGCCCGCCTAAAGGAACCACCCAAGGCGTTTTTCCGCTTTTGCCACCGGATCAACCAAGATCTGCAAGCGATCCTGCGTCTCGAAAGTCCTGAGGAAACCGGGCTCCAACGTATCTACATGGCCATGTTGCTCGGTTTGAAATCGGAATTGGACCCGTCCCAGAAGCAACGCTACCGAATGAGCGGCACCATGCATTTTTTTGCCATCAGCGGCCTGCATATCGGCGTCATTGCACTCGTCATCGGTAATGGCCTCATGCTCTGCCGGATCCCCGGGCTGATTCGGCCATTTCTCGGCCTGCCACTCCTTTTTCTCTATGTCGAGGTTACCGGGGCCGCCCCCTCTGCCATGCGGGCCTTTCTCATGACCGCCTTTTTCTGGACAAGCTTCGCCCTGCGGCGGCAACGATCTCCCTTCGCCGCTCTGATCGGCTCGGCACTCGCAGTTCTTGTTTATGATCCCCTGCAATTGCACAGCCTGGGCTTCCAACTGTCTTATGCGGTCGTCGCCAGCATCCTGCTCTTCGGGCTCCCGCTTCAGGCAGCGGTTCAGGCGCAACTGCAACCTTACCGCTGGCTGCCAGAGATAAACTGGAAGCGTCACCACCGCGCCATCCAGTGGTGCCTCCACCAACTCAGTCTCCTGTTCTGCATCAGCCTCTCCGCCTGGCTCGCCAGCGCCCCGCTAACCGCCAGCCACTACGGCATGCTCTCCCCTGGATCACTCCTGCTCAACATGCTGCTGGTGCACCTCGCGGCACTGGTGATTATTACCGGAGTCCTGAGTATGGGCATCGGCCTGGCCGGTATCCCCCTCGTGTCAGCTTACCTGAACTATGCGGCCTGGCTTGTCTTAGCCGCCATGGACGGACTGGTCGCACACAGTACCTCTTTCGAATTTATGAGTTTCAATTGCCCGAACTTTCCCCCGCTTCTCGCTTACGGGACACTCGCAAGTTATCTGGCCATGCTGCTCTGGATCCATCAGGATCGAAAGCGGGTACAGGGCCTTTACCTCGCGATACCGGCGGTCACCGTGCCCTTGGCCATCAGTTTGGGGTTGATCCTTAATGCCTAGACTGCTTCCTCAACGCTATGAAGTCTGCATACGAACTCGCCATGGAACGCCTCGAACGTGAAGACCCCTCGGCCGGAAAGCCCCTTTCCGATGCACAAAAGGCCGAACTCGCCACCATCGACGAACGCTACAAGGCCAAGAAGGCCGAACGTGAAATCTTCCTCAAGCAGCAACTGGCAAAAGAACAGAGCAGCGGAAATCACGAAGCGATCAGCCAGATCGAGAAGCAACTGGTCAACGAACTCGCCCGCCTCGAAGATGAGAAAGAGGCTGCCAAGGAAGCGGTCCGGAACAGCTAAGCTGCCAGACCGCCAGAGATTCCTTCCGTTTAAACCATAAAAAAGCCCCGCTCACAGGAGCGGGGCTTTTTGAAAAATTCGTATCGATCCGAATTAACGGCGGCGGCGGAACTTGCTTTGGAACTTTTCCACGCGGCCGGCGGTGTCGACGAAACGCTTCTCACCGGTGAAGGCGGGGTGCGAGTCGGCAGTGATGTCGCAGATCACGACTTGGTAATCAACACCGTCGATGTTTTCGGTCTTGCTGCCACGCATGGTGGAGCGGGTCAGATACTTCGTGCCGGTCGAAACGTCGACGAAGGCAACCGGGTTGAGCTTGGGATGGATATTTGACTTCACGCTGGGATCCTTTCGTGCGTTTGCCTTAGCCCTGACGCGCCTTGAAGCGAGGGTTGGTCTTGTTAATTACGTAAACGCGCCCTTTACGACGAACCACTTGGCAGTCGGGATGACGGTCTTTGAGCGACTTGAGAGAAGATACTACTTTCATGGCAAAAATTGAGAGAATGGGAGAAAAAAGGCCTCGGCCTCCCCTCTGTCAACGGCAAATACTGAAATAAATCAGCCCTTCTCGGCGCTAATTGACCGAAGGATCCTCCGGGGCCTCCGACATCAGACGCAGCGCAGGCCCCTTGGTCGAGAGGATCCGGCGCCAAAGCGCATCCCCTTCGAACTGATCCATTTCCGGTGTAAGCGGTGAGCTCACCCAAGCTCCTTCGTCCACTTCGGCCTCCAATTGGCCACCAGTCCACCCGGAATGTCCGAGAAAGCCCCGCAGGTTGAAACCGGGCTCTTCCTTCAACAATTTGCAGGCTTTAACATCGTCGATACCGAAGAATAGTTTGAACGTACCGTCTTCCGGCGTCCAGCGCCAGGCCACGAGAATCAACTGGTCGGCCGCAACCGGTCCGCCATAAAAAAGGGGCAGGTCGGCCATTTCCGACTGCTGCAGAGCGGGATCATACTCGCCCAGAGTTTGCCCCAGGGGCCGGTTCACCACCACACCGAGCGCACCGTCCTCCTCCGAGTGGGCGGTCAGCAGGACGACGGAGCGGCGAAAATTCGGGTCCAATAAGGAAGGATGCGCCACCAAAAGGGACCCGGCATAGTGCGGCGGGGCCTCGTCGAAATCACTGTCTTGGTTCAGTCGCATAGCCACATCCTACAGTTGCTTCAGGTGCACCCCGCTCTCGGTCAATATTTCCTTCACCAAGTCGTCGTTGCGGTAGTCCCGGTGGTAGTAGATCGCGTCGATTCCGGCAGCCGCAAGAATCTTGGCACAATTGATACAGGGAAAATGCGTGATGTAGACCGTCGCCCCGTCCAGCGACACCCCGCGCCGCGCGGCATCACAAATCGCGTTTTGCTCGGCATGGACCGTCGCCTGCTCGTGGCCGTCCCGGACTCTGGAGACATGTGGCGCACCGGGAAGGAAGCCATTGTAGCCGGCCGCGATGATCCGGTTCTTCTGCTCCCCTCCGGAGACCATCACACAGCCGACGTGCAACCGTTCGCAACTGGAACGGGAGGCCATCAAGAGTGCCGTGGCCATGAAATAGGCATCCCAGGACGGTCGTTGCGGATGCGAGGTCGTGATCGCTTCCAGCTTGGTCAGGAAGACGGAATCCTCGGATTCGATTGCAGATAGGTCCATTGGCATCGTGCCTTTATTAGAGTGGATGCAGAAAGCGCCGCAATCGTCAATTTTGCACTCCGCCCCACTCAGGGGAAGATACGTACCGAAAGATAGCCGGCAGGCAAGCGGGCCAGAACTTCGGCCGATTCCAACCAGGATCGCGCCGCCGCATCATAAGCCGCATTCCCCGACGATGCGGCCAATACCACCGCCCCCAGCATGCGACCACTCCCCCCGACCCTCAGGTAGAACGCCGCCGGCGCCTCGGGAAAGATGCCTGCGGCATCCCCCAAGTCGACAGGTAAACGCAATTCCTCAGCGGCCAGCAATCCGCGACCGCTATCTACGGTACGCACCAAAGCCAGCGGTGAGGATTCCGGAATTTCCGGCACCGGTTCCCAGATCCGGCCCAGCGGTTCGAAGACCTGCAGAAAGGGTAAGGTCAACAAATCCTGGGGTTGTTCCACCTGGTCTCCCTGCAAACTGGCCAGGTAGGAGGGCTCCAATTCATTCTCCAGTTCGATTTGGGGTTCGAAATCCGCGAACAGGGGCTTTTCCTGACGCACCGGAGGAATCGCCAGGTTACGAACCGCATTCCACTGGGTCGGCAGGAATAAGGGAGCCGAATCCAGAAGCACCGCCGTTTCTTCCAACTCTCGATCCTCCGCCAGGTCGTTCGGCGACACAAATACCACATACGGGTCGGTCGCCTCGTACTTGGGCAGAGGCTTGGTCGTCACCTTGAAAATCAAGAAGCCGGCCAGATGCACAACCAATCCGAGAAGCAAGGCGATACGCAGTACCGGAGAGAGTGCCCGCTGCGAACGCGCTCCCCGGGGACGGTGAATAGTCTGCGTATGCTCGTTCGGCATGGGTGGCCTCAGATCGTAGGTACTCCCGTGGTAAACTGCTCCTCTTCTGCGCTGCGGCCGGGCGTTTCCACTTCCCCGCCCACAATCTGAACTTGGGAAAAGCCCGCATCCTGGGCCATCTTGCAGATATCGAGAAAGCCCTGCAGGTCCAGAGAAGCCTCGGCCTTGACCAGAAGCGCCAGATCGGAACCGTCCGAAGCCTCAAAACGGTCGCGAAAAGCCTGGCGAACTGTATTCATATTATGGATACTTCCGTCAAAATACAGGGCTCCGCCGTTACCGACCGTCAGGATGGCGATATTCGACGCATTATGCTGCATACGCAGGTCGGTCTGCGGAAGATCGAGACGCACACCCGGCATCGTGACAAAACGGGTGAACAGCAGCCCGAAGAGCATGGCGATAAAGGCAAGGTCCAGCAAGGGCAGGAGTTCCAGTTTTGGCTCCGGCATCTTCAAGCGCGAGGCCAAGCCGAAGTCAGTCGTAAAGGTCCCCCGCTCCAAGCGCTCACTCAGTTCACCCTGGCGCCGTTTACTCATGATCCTCCTCTTCCGTGTCCGCTGCCGCCGGATCTCCGGTGGTTAAGAACTCATGGATACTATGCCCGACCCACTCGAAATCGTGCACCAGCGCCCGCACCCGACCGTAGAGAAAATGATGCGCCAGCATCGCCATCACCGAAATCGCGAGGCCGGTTGCCGAAGTGATCAGAGCCTGGGCCAGCAACTGGCTGAAGGCGCCACTATCCCCCTTGAAGGCCTCCAACTGGTACATAGCCTGAAGAGCCGCGACCAGGGTACCGAGAAAGCCGAGGAGAGGCGCAATGCGGGCAATGGCAGCAATGGTGCCAATCCGCCGCTCCAGGATGGGGATCTCCACAATCGCAGCCGACTGGATAGCAGAGCGGACCTCCTCACTGGAATGCCCGTAGCGCAAGAGAGCCGATTTCACAATCCGCGCCATCGGCCCGGGCGTATCCTCACACAGAGTCAAGGCTTCAACCAGACGCTTCTTGCCCACCAGATTCTTGATGCCGCTGAGGAAATCCTGGGTCCCGATCTGGCCTTTGTGCAGGTACAGAGCGCGTTCGATGAAGATGACGAATCCGATGAGGCTCACCACAAGGAGCGGGTACATGAGCGGGCCGCCCTGTAGAATAAAATTATATTGGCTGGAATCCATGTGCGGGACAGGTCGTAAATCGGTAAATTCTAGGGTTAGAGCGCGTCGATCCGTGCTTGGGCAATACTCCGCCCGGGAAGGTCGTAGGCAATCATTTTAAGGTAGATGCTTTTCGCTTCCGCGGCATCCCCGTCCGCCTCCCAGCTGGCAGCCAAGGCCAGCATCGTGCGGGACATCCAATAACGCCCCGGACGGTCCAACTGAACCGCTTGGGCTTCTTCGCGCAGGAAGCGCTGCATCATCAAGGCACAGACTTCCCGGGACTCAGTCAGGGCACCCTTCTTCTGCAAAGCCATCGCCCACTTGTAACCGGCCTCCACCTGGAAATCCACTGGTAGGTTGGGCAAATCGAGCACACGCTCCAAATTAACCACCACCTCGTCCAAGGCCGCCGGATTTTCCCCCGCAAGGGCCATCATGCAATCCGCCCGGGACAATTCGGCCAGATAACGCAATGGATTTTCCGGATAGCGGTTGATCAGGTTCTCGTAAACAGTCAAGGCACCGGCGAAATTATTCATCTGGCGGAGCAGGTCCCCCTGTCGCATGCGGCCAAAGAACAGCAAGGAGGTATCGGGATAACGCTGCGCCATGGAATCCAGCAGGCGGATCGCATCGGTATAACCTTCCGGGCCCCGCCGCTCGGCATTCAAGGCCGCTTCGAAGAGCGCTTCCGGAGCGTAAGTGCTTTGCGGGTATGTATTGGCGAGTTCCGATAACTTGGCCTGCGCCATTTCGAAAGATCCGGTCGATGCGAGGTAATCCGCCTCCACCATGTAGGAACGCTGTGCCGCCGAACTCGCGGCATAGTCCGAACGGAGCAGTTTCAAACTGTTCAAACCCGCTTCATCCATCCCCTGACGCAGCTCGACCTTGGCCTTCAACAAGAGCACCTCGGTTTTCAACAAAGACAATTCCTCACGGTTCTGGTCGGTGACGGGGATCACCTCAATCCGGGAGTAGAGTTTATTCGCCGCCTCAGCCGTGCCGTCGTCGATTCGCCCGGAAAGCACGGTCAGATGCAACTGCAACCAGCGTAAACGAATGTCCAGATACGCCGAAACATTGGTGCCTTGGCCCTCATCCAGCAGCAGGCTGACCCGTTCGAGGGCCTTTTCCAGTTCACCTCCGGCCTGCAGGGCTTGAATCAAATTCCATTCCACCCGCCAGCGCTCCTCCACCGAAATGCTGCCGGCAAAATCGATCTGGTCCACATGAATCAAGGCGTCCTCGATCTGCCCCGCCCGGACCTCCGCAGTAATCAGGCGCAAGAAGAGAGCGCCGGACATCTCCCCCCCGAGCTGCGCCGAGCGGACCGCTTCGTAAAAATCAGCCGCATTCGAATAGTCGCCGTTCAGGAAATAGCAGTCACCGATCATGCGGTTGAGCTCCTGCCGGCGCTGCGCGTCCTCGGTCTGGTCCCGCAATTGCGTCAGGTAGTCGGCAGCCACACGGTACTGCGGACTGGCCCGATGCAGGGTCGCATACGCCAATAAACGGTAGACACCCGCGATCTGCTGCATACCTGGAAAATGATCCAGCAGGTAGCCCGCATCCTTTTCTGCCAGAGCAGCGGCCTCCTTGGCCGCGTCAACCTGGCCGGCCGAACGCAATCGATCCGCCTGCGAAAGTGACATCTGGCTACGCAGGAAATAGAGCTGCCCCAGCAAGGGATGCGACGGCTGATTCGTCGCGGATTGCTGGCTCGCAATAATTTCATTGAGAAACTCCGCGAATTCCTGGCTGCCCGCATGCCGTGCCAGCAAATTCAATGCAATCGCCATGATGTCGCGGCTCTCACCGTTCCGCACCAGGTTCTTGAGAGCATCATGTCCATCGGCCGAATCCGGACCGGCCATCATCGCGTCCAAGAGAAGCAACTGATCCCGATCCCGTGCTCCATAAACTGCATTCTTGTTGCGCCGCTCTGACGCAATCACTTCCCGGGCCTCTTCCACCTGCCCCAGATTGTATAAGACAATCGCGTATTCCCGCACATAAGGATAGGATGCGGTGTCCTCTTTATAGCGCTCCCAGCGCCCCTTCAGATCTGCAACGATCGCCTCCGTCGAAGGGACACTACGGATTTGGTGGCGAAACGACAATGCTTCGAAATAAGAACGCTGAAACCCGGAGCCGGCAGCCTGCTCTGCCTGCGCATACAGGCGATCCGCCTCCTCCCCCTTGCCGGACATTTCAGCAAGTACACCCAACATCACATAATACCAGGGGCGGTCTTGTACATTGAGTCCCGGCAAAGCCACGCGATCCAGGGCCGACTGAACCGCCGTCATATCCGACCCACGACCGTCACCGTAGCGCGCCATGGCCTGATACAGGTAGAACCGGTCATTCCGCTGCGCCGCCTTGATCTGATTGATCGACTGGTGGGCTTCCGAGTAACGCCCCTGGGCGATCTGTGCCAAGGCCAATTCGAGACGGATCTCCGCCTCTTCTTCAGGAGTCCAAGCTCCATCCTTCAAAAGCCGGCTGTAAATATCACGCGCGGTGGCCGACAAACCCGACTCCAGTGCCGATTTCGCCGCCGTCTTCCGCCAGGACCGGACCAACTGCCCTTCCGGGCTCAACAGATCCGGGCTGTCCGTCTCCACCGGCGTTTGCCCATACAGCAGAGTCTCCGACAAGAACGGCACGGCGAGGGAAAGCAGCCCGAAAAGGCCGAATACACGGATATGATACAAAATAAGGGTCATTCAACTGGCTGTATAACAGGTGTTCCGACAAAGACTTGCAAAATGATTTTCCTGAGGAATGCCAAGCCACCGCCAAAGCTCAACCTTAATGACAGGCACCCGCACACACACCGCAGCCCACGCCGCTGGTGCCCCCACCGGGACTCGAACCCGGATTAACAGTTTAGGAAACTGCGGTTCTATCCATTGAACTATGGGGACCGTTGTTAATCAGTAGCTTACAAAACTTTTTGCCTCAAAATCTCGATAGTTCCAAAAAAAATTCCAAAATGGTCACTTTCGTTCATAGGTGCTCGAAGTCCAATAAACAAGCCCGTGAGGCTGTGCATGTGATCGCGCTCGGCAACCTTAAATACGAGCCAACAACCAGTAAGATTCGAGCCATGTCGAGTCATAGCAAACTAGGTTGAATCCCCTTTGGCCTCAAGGCTACACGACTTCACAGTCTACGGCGTAATTCTATTTTGATCTCACTAAGCCGCGCCTTGAGTGCGGTTTCCCGTCGCATGGGGTGTTCTATCGAAAGCGCATCCCGAAAGGCCAGTAAAGCCCCGTAGCGTTGGCAGGGGCCTTTTAAGTATTCCAAGGCCGCAAATACGTCATCGGTTCGCATGTCTTCGTCCACAGTGCGCTCTACGGCCTCTTTCAGAACTTCAAGCGCGTGGTCACGGTCTTGGAGGTCCACGTAGTAGTGCAGGTCCGTGCCGAATTGATATTGCATCCGCATTGCTTGATAGTCCCGATATTTGTAACTCATAGGTGAACATTATTTCACCCCTTAAATTCGTTGCGAGATCATTCGACTGCGGCGAGTGAGCCGGATCGGGGACCCGCTGCGGTATCGGGGGCGAGGACCCCCACCACACCCGTGTGCAAGCGTCCGAGGGACGAGGGCGCGGCCTAGAATTAGTTAAACTCCCTTCGCCTTCTGAAAAGCCCCCCTGCACTTAGGGACTCCTAAAGCGGAATAAAATTGGGGAATTTTTTTCGGGGGGCGTTTTCGGCTAGGCTGCGGGGTCCGACTCGCGGAGCTTTTCCCACAGGCCGGAGTATTCCAAGAGAATGCGTAACATGCCTTTCTTGATGTCGCCGGAATTGAGTGCCTTGGTGCTCATGGCCGTGTGGGCATCCAGCGCCTCGATAATGGCGTTGTCGAGTTCCTTGACCAAGTCGGGCGAACCGGAAAATTGCTCCTTTGAATTGTTGGCCGCCTGCTTCCGCAAGGTTTCCGACTCAAGCAGCTTTCCAAGGATAACCCCGTTCACGTAAACGAGTTGGTCTTGGTCGGTGGTCTCCTTCCCGAAGAGGTCGTTCAGCTTTTCGATAATCGCGCTTATGTATGCCTTCTGGTCTTCGTGGATAGCCCCTCCCCCAGCTTCCGTAATGGGGTCGAGCTTCTTCGCGCTTCCGGCCTTCAAGTCGAGCTTTTGCGATCCTTTGTAATTCAACTTGTGGCGGACCAGCTTCACCTTGGATAGGTCCACCCCTTCGCGCTCTCGACCGAAATCAAGCAAGCGAACCAAGTGCTTGAAGAAGATAGCCCGCTTTTCGATGTCGGTATTCCCGTAATTGAAGATTTGCGATAGGAAGGTGTAAAGGCGAAGGAAGGTGCCTACGTCGCGCTTGAATAGGATCAACTCGTCCATTTCCTCCTTGGCCGCCGTTGCCGCTTCGTCGTTCCCGCTCTGCTTGGCCGAACGGTAGGCGTCGAGAGCGGCTTTGTATTTCTTCAACAAGCGATCCGCCACAGGCTCAACCGCAGCCACCAAGTCGCTTTGCTTGGCCTTCGGATCAACCTCGACCGCCACGACCCGATCTACTTCGTAGTTGTCGTAATAGCCCTTGGCATCGAGTTTGGCCCGAAGGTCGTAAACCAAGTTCGGGTCGGTCGTGCCTTCGAGTTCGGCGGTGTCGTAGTAAACCTTAAAGGATGATAGTATCTCCTCTGGCTCGTTTACGAAGTCCACCACGTATGTTTTATCCTTTCCGGGATAAAAACGATTCAGACGCGAAAGGGTTTGGACTGCTTGGATGCCTGAGAGGCGCTTGTCGATATACATGCCGCACAGCAAGGGCTGGTCGAATCCGGTCTGGAATTTATTGGCCACGATGAGCACTTGAAATTCATCGCCCTTGAACGCTTCGCGAATATCACGCCCCTTGAGGGTTGGATTCATTGCCGCACCCGTTTCGGTAAATTCGTCCGGTCCGGATTCGGGGTCCGCAACCTTTCCGGAAAATGCCACAAGCGTCCCAAGCGGGTAAGCCTGCTCCTTGATGTATTTATCAATGGCCAGCTTCCAGCGGACCGCTTCTTTGCGACTGCCCACCACGACCATGGCCTTGCCTTTGCCATCGAGAAGCGGGCCAACGTTATCGCGGAAGTGCTCCACGATGATCTGGACTTTTTGCGAAATGTTATAGGGGTGCAGGCGAACCCAGCGCATAATCCCCTTGAGAGCGGCGGATCGCTCGACCTCCGCTTCGTCGTATCCCTTACCTTCGTGCGCCAACTTGAACGCCAACTTGTAATTGGTGTAGTTCTGCAAGACATCGAGGATGAAGCCTTCCTCAATCGCCTGCCGCATCGAATACACATGGAAGGGGTGCGGAACGTTGTCCTTGGCGGGTTTTCGCGTCGGATCGGGCAGCGTGCCGAAGATTTCCAAGGTCTTCGCCTTCGGGGTCGCGGTAAAGGCGACAAAGGTAATGCCCTTGTCGTCGGCCCGACTTGCCATTTGTGCCGCGAGTATATCTTCCGCGCTCACTTCGCCGCCGTCCTTGAGTTCTTCCAATTCCTCCGGGTTCAAGACCGCCTTGAGCTTACTGGCGGCTTCGCCTGTTTGCGAACTGTGCGCCTCGTCGGCGATGACGGCAAAACGCTTCCCATCCGTGGCGGCCAACTCCCGCACCTTCTCAAGCGCAAAGGGGAAGGTCTGGATGGTGCAAACAACGATCTTCTTGTCCCCCGAAAGGGCTTCGGCCAGTTCGGCACTCTTGCTTCCTCCCTCGCCCTTGATCGTGGCCACAACACCTGTCTTCCGCTGGAAGTCGAAAAGAGCGTCTTGCAGTTGGGAGTCGATCACATTGCGGTCCGACACGACGATCACGCTGTCGAAAACCTTCTTACTGTCCGCGTCGTGCAGTTCCGCGAAGAAGTGTGCGGTCCATGCTATGGAGTTCGTTTTACCCGAACCTGCCGAGTGCTGAATCAAATACTTCGTGCCCGCCCCTTCGGCCAGCACGGCTTCTTGTAGTTTGCGGGTAGCGTCGAGTTGATGGTAACGGGGGAAAATCAACTTTTCGATTTCCTTTTTCTTGTTCCGCTGCGCGATCAAGTAGCGCCCTAGTATTTCGAGCCAACCTTCACGCTCCCAAACCCTTTCCCACAGATAGGCCGTGCGGTGCCCTTTCGGGTTTTCGGGATTCCCCGCAGCCCCGCCGTCGCCAAGATTGAATGGAAGAAATGTCGTGGCCTTACCTTCGAGCTTCGTCGTCATCCGCACTTCGCGGTTACTGACGGCAAAATGCACCAACGCCCCACAGGGAAAGGAAAGCAAGGGTTCTACCGCGTGCCCTTTGGACTTCGGATTCCGGTCGTAGCGGTATTGGTCCACCGCATCCTCAATGCTCTGGGTAAAGTCCGTCTTTAATTCGACCGTGGCGACGGGCAGGCCGTTAAGGAACAGCACCAAATCAATACTGTTTTCGCAATGCAGTGAATACCGAACCTGCCGCACCACGCGCAAGCGGTTCGCCTTGTAGCGGGCTAGGATGTCGGGATTCAAGCCGAAGGCGGGCTTGAACTCGGCCAGCTTGAGCGCCTTCTTTAGGCCCATCAATTCGATACCATTACGTAGCACATCAAGCGTGCCCCGTTGATCGAGTTGCGCACGTAGCCGATTCAACAGCACTTCGTCCGCGCCCCCGCCATGGTTCTTCGTCAGCGTATCCCAAGCTTCGGGTTGGGCTTCTTGCACCCATGCCACAATGTCCGAAGGGAAGAGTGCCCGCGTCCGGTCGTATTGCTGGTGGTCGCCTTCGGCATACCGCCAACCATGATCGGCGAGATAGGCGCAGATTTCGTCCTCGAACTTGATTTCTTTATGTATGTCGTTCATGCCCCACTCGATCATTCCAATGTTTACGCCTCTTCGTATGCCCGTTGTAGCAACGATAGAGCCTTGATTAAGTCATCCTGTGTCCGAAGGACGATTTCCAACCCTCCGGTCCCCCAGTGGCCAATATTGCGGACGTCACGCGTAAAGCCTTCCTTTAACACGACCGTATCCGGATCAAGTTTAACGTAGAGAAAGAGCTTTTCGGCAGTCGCACGCACTTCCACTGTAACAAAATTCTTGATCCTCTTAAAAGCCGCATAGTGCTTGAGCATCTTGAACTGCACATCATCGCCGAAGCCAAGGCAGGTGGCCTTTACCGACTCGAATAGGTCGATCAATTTAGTATTCGCCATAGCCAGTTGCTCTTCAACGGTCTTATCGACTTGCTTGGCTTTGGGTTTGCTTCCGCCTTGGATTTCTACCGTCGAAGCGGACACGGTAGCCTGCGCCGCATTAACGAGTTCGAGGAGAAGTAGCTCGTCACCGAAACGCAAGTAGCGGATCAATTCGATATTGCGGTTCATTTGTTGCACCGCATGTCCATCGTATTTGTTGAAGTCGCCAGCTAGACAGAGTAAACGCGGACTCGACCACTCAATGGAATCAGCAACCGCCTTTCCGTAATTTTCGAGAACCAGCAATTGAAACTCACCTCGGTGATCCAATAGCCAATCGAGGTAGAACAAGCCTTGATTGATTACGTTTTCGTTACTGGCACGCTTGTATTCGATAATACAGGGGCAGCCATTCTCGTCGATACCAAGCGTGTCGATCCTTCCGCCATGGGTCTTGCCTGTCGAATACTCGGTAGCCAGAAAACGAATCCCTAAAAAGACCTCCAAGTGCTTTTCGATTAGGGTTTGAAGTGACTTCTCAAGCGTGACGGATTTACCTTCGAGCAAGGAAACAGAGTCACCGTCGGTTCGGAATAGTTTAATGTCGCTCATACTTGCTGGATTAACGGGGATTAAGTTGGAACCACCTCACGCACGTCGATCTGACCGGTCACTGCGGAAGAGATTATTGCGGTGCGGCGCTCTTGAAGTAGGTCGATGGCGCGTTGAGCTTCGGCGGTGAGCGTGTCGAGTTTCTCAACCTCCTGCTTCACTACTTCTACGATTTCGCGCTGTTCGTCGCATGGAGGACAACATACAATTAGGCTTCCAAATTGATCCTGCGACAGATTCTTCATGCTAGAGCTTGTCCCTGTGCAAACGGACTGAATTTGTCCCCGATACAAATTAGAAAGCGTCCAGAGATAAACAAACTCCGAAACTGATTCGCGAGTCGTGACCTGCCAAAGCCGATCAGGAAGAAAGATGTTGTCAGGAGCCTCAACTACAAGACCAGCAGCGCCAACGAGTTCAGGTGTGTTCATTCGACTTACGATTAACGAGTTGATGCGTAGAGGGCAGGAAACTCGGTCGAGTTCACTTTCGACTACAACCTTGTTCTCATTCGGATCGAACTTCCCAGTGTAAACACTGCTAGTTTTCAAAACTCCAATTTGACCGTCGCTCGCAGGTTCGTCGGCAGCGTTTACGCTAGTTCCAGACTCGACCCCCGCAATCCACCTCTTCAATTTCCCTACCTCCCAATGCTCCGGCACGTCGCCTAGCCATTCGATGCCGGAGGGCTTCATGGGGGCGTCGGGGTTGAGTCCTTTGGTGACGGCGTGGGAAATGACGGCTTGGCGTTTTTCTTTGAGCAGTTCCATCAACCGCCGCTGCTCCGCCACCAGTGCATCAATCTTCGCCGTCTCGCGGTCAAGGAAGGCGGCTATGGTGTCCTGTTCTTCACGGGACGGGATGGTGAGTAGCATCCGGGTATGAAGCTCCGGTTGAAGATCCCACTGGTTCACGCGGATGCCCTTTGAGTTGGACAGATAACCTGTAATGTAGCGCGGAGAGCGCATTAGGTAGTGAAGATAGCGGCTATTTTCTTCGTGTAGCGCATTAAGAACAAAGTAGGCTGGGCTGACAATGCCGCGATACTCTGATATGGCTACGGAGCCCTGCCACGCCTTCATCTTATTGATTGCAAGATCACCTGCCTCAACCAACTGGTATCCGCCAAGGTCGTCAGATGGCTTGTTAAAGTTGTCGTCGCGGCTCGCCTTTGGGATCACACCGAGATCGCGGTAGACCGATAGTAATTCTTCCTCTGGGTAGCCGGTGCGCTTAACTCGGCGGAACGCCGTCCACAACGGTTTCAATTCCCAATGCTCCGGCACCTCGCCGAGCCACTCGACTCCGCTATCCTTGTATTTCGTGTAGCGCGGAAAGCTCATTGCGACAGCCCTTCGATCATGGTAAGGATGCGGTCGGTGCAGTCTTTTAATTCCGCGTCGATTTCGGCCAATGGGCGAGGCGGCGTGAAGACGTAGAAGTGGCGGTTAAAGGGGATTTCGTAGCCCACTTTGGTTTTGGTCTCGTCAATCCACGCATCGGGTGCGTGCGGCAGGACTTCGCGCTCGAAGTAGGTCTGCATGTCTTCGGCGAGGGGCACGTTCTCGGTGTCGCGCAAGCTACTGTCCGCGAGTGGTTGCCCCTTGGCCTTGCCCTTCGTGCCTTTCACAACCTTGCCCGCTTCGTTACGCTGGGGGCGCTCGACGGTAATGGTGCGGTAGCCGAAATCCTCGTTGGCGAAGATACGGCTAATGGGCACGCCGTCGCGGGTGACTTCCTCGAAACCACCGAAAAGGCGTGTAATGTCCTCGATATGTTCGGAACTCAACTCCTTGCGCTTACTGCCAAGGCTCTTGCGCATCTTTTGCCAGAAGCCGCTAGCGTCGATCAGTTGCACCTTGCCTTTACGCGAAGCGGGCTTGCGGTTACTGACGATCCAGATGTAGGTGCTAATCCCCGTATTGTAGAACATATCGGTCGGCAGGCCGATAATTGCCTCAACAAGGTCGTTTTCCAACATGTAGCGGCGTATCTCGCTCTCCCCCGATCCCGCGCCTCCTGTAAAGAGCGGGGAACCGTTAAGGACGATACCGAAGCGGCTACCACCATCCTTGGCGGGGCGCATCTTTGAAACAAGGTGCAAAAGGAAAAGAAGCGAGCCATCACTGACACGCGGCAGTCCGGGACCGAAGCGACCGTTGTAGCCCTGTTCCTTGGCTTCCTTGGTGATCTCTTTTTGAATCTTCTTCCATTCCACGCCGAAGGGCGGATTTGAAAGCATGTAGTCGAAGTGCTTCCAGTGCAGGCCGTCGGCGGAAAGGGTGTTACCGTGCTTGATGTTGGCAATGTCCTGCCCCTTGATTAGCATGTCGGCCTTGCAGATCGCGTAGGACTCCCCGTTAAGCTCTTGCCCGAACATAACTAGGCGGGCATCGGGGTTGATTTCGCCAAGGTGCTCACCAGCCACACTAAGCATCCCGCCCGTGCCCGCTGTGGGGTCGTAAAGCGAGCGAACCACTCCGGGCTTGGACAGTGCCTCGTCGTCTTCGATAAAGAGGAGGTTGACCATTAGGCGGATGACTTCACGGGGCGTAAAGTGCTCCCCTGCGGTTTCGTTGGAAAGCTCCGCGAACTTGCGGATCAATTCCTCGAATACCGCCCCCATTTGGGCGTTGCTGACGACTTCGGGGTGCAGGTCAATATTGGCGAATTTCTCCGTGATAAGGTAGAGCAAGCCAGCCTTGTCGAGTCGGTCGATCTGGGTGTGGAAGTCGAAGCTCTCGAAGATGTCGCGCACCGTGGGGGCGAAAGCCTGCATGTAAGAGCGGAGGTTCTCGCCGATGTTGTCTTGGTCGCCCATGAGCTTCTTCAAGTCGAGCGGCGACGTGTTGTAGAATAGCTGGCCGGATGCCTTGAGAAGGAACGGCTCGGCGTTCAATCCGGCTGCCTCTCGCTTGGCCTTCTCCGCGAGCACGGCTTCCTTCGTCGGCTCAAGCACACAGTCAAGGCGGCGTAAGACGGTGAATGGGAGGATGACTTTTCCGTAGTCGGACTGCTTGTAATCGCCACGTAGTAGGTCGGCGACGGACCAGATAAAGGAGGAAAGATTGGGGTCTGCCATTGCTTAGGTTCGTAATTGTTCAGTCATGCCTAAAGCCCCGAAGCGGCGGTTACAAGTATCTCCTTGCGAATATCGCCGCTTATCGAAAGCATGTTGCAATAAGGAGCCTAAACGGTGTTTTCGGCATGTCCGCTTCTTTCTGCCCGACTTCCGGGCGCTAGGGGTTTGGGGGCTTTTTGGGGAATTGTCACCAAGTGCGACACTTTATCTATACAAGGCGGCTCCGGCTTGCGGGTGCGACACTTTCCGGCGGTTGCGACACTTTATCTATAATACGTAGTAGGGAAACAGTTTTACGGAGAATAGGTAGTATTGATAGCACTCACTCACGACCGCCCCGACTCGACCCGTAATCGCGAGCGGTAAACCTTCTTGCGGTTGCTACTGTTCGGCTCCAAGCCCAAGACACGACAAATCGCGGTATCGGACGCTTGTTTGGCGGGCGGCAACGATGCAATCGCCTGTCGCACTGCCTTGTCACGCTCCGTATTCTTGGGCGAACCCCGCTGCTTCGGCGGTAGCTTGTGTTCTTCGGCTTTCGGGTAATCCGAGGGAGATAGTTCGGCGATCCGGTCCCCGTGAAAGCGCTCGAAGTCATCGGATAGGAGCAAGGCCGTTGCGTCCGCTCGCGTCCGCCCTTCCATCAAATCGGCCACGTCCGCGCCGACTCGCTTCGGAACGATCACATCCACCCGCTGCACGTCCTGCGCCCATGTTGCCCAGCGAATGGCCCCCTCGACTCCTGCCCCGTCCGCTTGGGCATAGATGCGCACCAACTCAAGGGTTTCGGGCAAAGCTGCGTTTTTCAACGGTGTCGTGACCGAAGGCATACAGATCGGCAGGACTTCTTCCCGCTTAGGGTAGCCATGTAGGAGCGCAACCAAGTCCTTCTCGCCCTCTGCGACAACTGCACGCGTGAAGGTCGCCTTATCCGTGTAGCCAAGGCCAATCGGCCCTTTATGCCAACCGGATGGGCACATCGACTTGTAAGAGCCAATGGGTTTGCCATCGAGCCGTCGTGCTGTGGCCGACTTTGTTGCGCGATCCAAGAGAAACCAACAATCCGCCTGCGGGTAAGCTCCGCCAGTAGCGCCGATCCAGCAATCACCGACATGGAGCATACCAAGTTTGTGAAGGTGCCATATCGAATCGGTGCCATCAATCCCTACACATGCCGCAATTTTCAAGGCATCGGATTCCGTCAGGGTTCGAGGTTTGATATTAGGCAAATAGGAAGCATTCGCCTTGGCCGAACGTCCACGACGTGGCTCCTGCCAAAAACCAAGGCCCAATTTCCGGTCGATCAGCCGTGCAGCCTCGTCTACACCGCAGTGAAGCCCGCAAGCAACAAGGTCGATCATGTCGCCGCGATCACCAGTCGCCATGTCTTTCCAGAACCAGCGACCATCCCTTCCCTGTTTGACCAGAAAAGAGGGCTTGCCTTGATCAGCGCGAAGTGGGCTAGAGTATTGCCCCTTGCGTATCTTCGATACGATTGCCCCACCTGCTTTCTTGCGCAACGACAAGGCCGCCAAAGATAGCGCAACCTCGATAGGACATGCTTGCGCTATACGTTTAAAAATCTCGCGGTTGTTCATGTTTCAAAGGGGATGCGGCACCCTTGGATTCCCCAAGGAGACAGCGCAGCCGATTGATTGCGTTCAGTCGTGTAGTGATAGCTTCGTCGATCCGATGCCGCTTACTTTTCGCGAGCACGATTTCGCGCTCTAAGTTTGCGATACGGGCGAGTATATCCGGACGGGGCTTCATGCGCCTGACTCTTCCAAGATTTGACGGAAGCGACGCTCTGCCGCCTCCAAGCTTGTGCAAGTCAAAGCACCACTCCCCCATTTCTCGGACCACGGATAAATCTCGTCGCCCTTTTCCCGCAGAACCCTTTTGCCCAGGACGTGCTTTTGAAGTGCGCGAGTGATCTTGATCACCTCATAGCTAAGGGGCCCTGATTTCACCGGGCGTCGTCGGCATCTGGCATAGATCGCAACATCGCCTTTCCGCTTGATCTGGGTGAAGGTGAAGTTGCCCTTCTCGATGTATGTCGGCAGGGGCTTCATAGCTTTTCTTCCCCCTCGGTTGCTTCGTCGCCTTGCCGATACAAATAATCGAGCAAGCTATCGACGACAATAAGCCGCGCCCCGCGAGCATTGCCACGCTTACGGAGGACAATGCTTTTTACGGGCGGCTTGTGGTTATTCGACTCGCAGGGGAGAACCAACGAGTTGAGTGAAGAACGACCCAAGCCCGTCAATGGGCACTTCGAGCCGTTCCGTGGAAGCCGGATGAACTCCGGACGATTAGGATTATGCGTTTGGCCGCCGCCACTGATAGACATCAGTAGCCTATAAATATAAGCGACTTGCAGCGAACAATTTTACGACTACCGCATTTCCGTCAGATTTTTCGGTTTTCTACCTTAACTCCTTGATAATACGTTCCCTACGATCTTGAAAATTTTTTGTTTTCCAGCCTTTTTTTTTGTATTTCGGGAAGTGGCGTTGCAGTATCGCAAGCAATTCATCGTCACTGATTTTCAATGAATCCCGAAAACCAAGCGCAATTAGTTCGGGTTCTTGGCGTATTGAAATCTTCCGCCACGTAGCTTCCACGCAAGTCATATAACGGGAAGTCCAGCGCAGCCATATCCGAGAACAAATGATATACGTATCCTGAAACTCTGGTATCTCCAAATCATCCGGAAAAGCCGCGCAGCGCATTAACGACAATATCCGGTCCTTGGGAAAAGTGCTGGGAGCGTCGTGTTCGAGTTCATCCAATAGCCGGGCAAACTTCTCCCCGCCATACCGCAAGATCAATGCAACAAATCCACCTAGTTTCTTCGGTTTCTTCTTTCGAGGGCCTTGTGGATTCATATCCAAAGCCGGACTACCTTGCCCCGAGGGGGAAAAATGCCATGGCAACTCCTCGTCACCTACGGGCAAAGACCACAAAAATGGACCAAGATCAGCCTCCAACTCACCTAGCTTCTTCACGTCAATCATGATTCACCTAAATTGGAGGTTATTGACGGCATAGAGTTCACTGCGGTCATTTGCGCCGAAATATCCAAGTGCACATACCGATCATGGATTTCGTCAGAGGAGTGTCCGGCGATTACTTTACGAACGTCGGCCGACACCGCAGCATTCGCCAACCTCGAACAAAATGTGTGGCGACAACTGTGAAACGACAATTCGCGAAAGCGTCGCCCTTTCCCTTCCTTCTCCTCACCCAACTCCGAAACAATTCCGGCACGCTTCATAAGGTTCGTAAATGCCGTTGAAAGGCCCCCCGCCGATCCGGGCTTCCTACCATGAAGTGTCGGAAACACCGGAGCCTCCCCAATTCCCCGAATCTGGCTTTTCAACCATGCCACGAAGTCCCCGTGCAGATAAACGACCGATTCGGGCCGTTTCGTCTTACGACGGGAGGCCGTCTTGGAGGCAATAAATGTCACAGTGCGCTCTTCGAGGTCAAAGCAACCCCAAGTCAAGTTAGCCGCGTCGCTCAGTCGGATACCCGTGTGGCAGGCAAGCAATACCATCCCTTGCCAATCCCCATCCGCATGATCTAACAACTTCCGCACTTGCTGGTCCGTAAACGGCTTCTTCTCTTCGGGGGCTTGGTTCAAGCGCTCGACCGACTCCGCCGGATTCGTCAGTGACATGCCCTCTTTTCTTGCCGCTTCCAAAGCAGCGGAAAGCACCTTGATACTGAAATCTGCGGTCGTAGGACTCTTCCCCTCCTTTAACTGCTCGTCGCGGTAACGAGCGATTTCCAATGGGGTCACACTGCCCACGATAGCCGCAGAACGCTTTGGGCCGATGAAATCGAGATAGCCCATCAATATCGGGCGATAACGCTTTTCCGTTGAAAATTGCTTACGCGTCTTCTTTCCATCCAGCCAGCGCTTAAAGAAGTCCGACAACGACTCCCGTTTCACCTGTTCCCCCGTCGAGTCGAAGACCATGTCATCGAGTATCTTCATCGACTGGGCTTGTGTCAGTTCCCCTGCAAGCGCTTTTCGAGACGCTTTCTCCCATTCAGCCACAAGCGCGTCGGCATCTTTCCGGTTAGTGCATTTCGTTGACCGCTCCACGAAACGGCCATCCGAGTTCTTGAACGTGGCCAGCCAATACGGGGAGTTCGATTTCTTTCGTAGGTGCGCCATTTCGTAAGTCCTTGGTAAAGTTCCAAAGAATATTCCAAAATGCGCTTTGGGTTGTCAACGTTCATTGTTGCACAAGTTGCTGATTTTTAACGACTATGAACAACAAAAAATAGCCGAGATGGAAACTGCGGTTCTATCCATTGAACTATGGGGACAGAAGCGAGGCTCACGCTAGCCGGCGCTTTCCTGCATTCAAGAAAAGACTCAATCCAGACGGAAAAAGTGCCCCCAGTGAGTGGGAAATTTGAGCGATTATTTTACTTGCACCAGAAGGCGAAAAGCCTACTTTTGCGCGCTTCATGAGCACAGAGAACAACAAACCCAATCGCTCCCTCAACCCGATGGACTACAGTTTCTCGGATGTTGAGCAGCTGTCCCGCTTTGTTACTGAAACGGGCAAGATTCTCCCGCGCAAAGTTACCGGTCTTTCTGCCAAGCATCAGCGTCGCATCACGAACCGCATCAAGCAGGCTCGTAACATGCTGACGATGAAGTAGTTTGATCAGCGTAGAGATTTCGACAATCCTTCCTCGCCAGGGGAAGGATTTTTTATTGTATGCAGCCGAGTATGTCGTCCACGTCCAGAATCCTATCCCCGGAGGAAGCCAACCTGGAGCGCTGCGCCCGTCATTTGGAAGCCGGCGAGCTGGTGGGCGTCCCGACGGAGACAGTGTACGGACTGGCGGGTGACGCCAGCCGCGAGGATGCAGTCCGTAAAATCTTCACGGTCAAGGGACGCCCCTTGATCGACCCGCTGATCGTGCATGTGCCCAGCCTGGAAGCCGCCCGGAAGTATGCAGCGCTGAATCCGGCTGCAGAAGCCCTGGCCGCCCGCTTCTGGCCGGGCCCGCTCACCCTGGTATTGCCCAAGAAGGCAATCATCCCTGACATCGTAACCGCAGGTTTGCCCAGCGTGGCAATCCGCTGCCCCGCGCATCCAGTCTTCCGCGCGCTCTTGGAACGCCTCGATTTTCCAGTCGCAGCCCCCTCCGCCAACCCTTTCAGCTATATCAGTCCGACTACCGCGGCACATGTCGACCTTCACCTGGGACACAAGATAGCCGCCACTCTCGACGGTGGCGAATGCCAGCATGGGGTGGAATCGACCATCGTCGACCTGCGCACCCCGGAAACTCCCGCCATCCTGCGCTATGGTCCGATCTCTCCCGAAAGTATTTCCGAAACGCTGGGCAGTCCGGTGCGCTTGCCAGCGAAAACAAATCAGCGAAGCGCTCAAGCCGCCCCCGGTACTCTCGAAAAACATTACAGTCCCCGCACCCGGGTGACACTCCTCGAGCACGGCTCAGCGCATGACCGCATCTTCGAACTGCTGAGTGGGAACCAGACCGCTCTCATCCTGAACCGCCGACCGGATAGGGATCATCCAACCGGTGCCGTCTACTGGCTGTCCGAGGACGGCAATCTGGCGGAACAGGCAAAACACTTGTACAGCCTACTCCACCGACTCGATGCGATGGACTTTAAAGAGATCTTCATCGAAGCCGCCGTCGACGAAGGACTCGGACGCAGCATCAATGACCGCCTGAAACGGGCAGCAGCCAAGTAGTCGCCGGGCAACAAAAAGGCCCGGAAGTTCCGGGCCTTTGTTTCTGAAAGAGTCTAGCGATTCAACCGTTCAGGCTCAGTCTCATCTTCGGCGTAGGTCTCCTCGAAGTCATCCCCCGCACTGATATAGTAGTCCTTGTACTTGTTATCGGAGTAGTGCGAGTAGTAGTAGCTGGAGAGCGAGCTTGTGATATTGTTCAGGATCGCGCCAAACACGGGCGTATTCGACTCCCAGAGGCGGCGCACATTGACCATGGCGGTCTTCCGCTTCACCGTATTGAACTTGATCACGTAGATCACGCCATCGACCATCGGAAGCAGGTTGAGCGCGTCACTGACAGCAGCCAGGGGCGGCGAGTCGACAATGATACGGTCGTAGCGATCACGCAGTTCGGCAAACATCGCCTCCAACTTCGGATTATTCAGGACCTGGGTCGGATTCTTTGACTTACCGCCGGTCGGCATGACGTCGAGGTTCGGATAGACCTCACTGATGATCAGCTCATCGAGGTCGACCCCCTTTTCGACGTAATCCAGAACCCCCCGGTCATTCTCCAACTGGAGCGAACGGGCCACATTCGGGAGGCGCAAGTCACCGTCCAGCAGCAGCGTTTTCTCACCGTGGTTGGCAAAAGTCAGCGCGGTATTCGAGCTGACAAAGGACTTACCTTCACCGGGCACCGTACTGGTCACGACGATGATCTTCGCATTCTTACTTTCATCATGAAGCTTCATGGATGAATGGATGGAACGGAAAGTCTCGGTGACGTGACGGTCCACATTGGAAGCCACCGCCTGCGCCTTGGACGTCGAATCCATTTTCTTGATACGCGGAACCACGCCCAACAGCGGAAGTCCGATCGCACCTTCGATATCGAAAGCACTTTTCACGCGGTCATCAAGGAAGGCCACGACGAAGACCAGGCCGACACCGACAGCCAAGCCGCCGAAGACACCGGCCGCAAGGTTCATCAGCACGTTCGGGGAGGACGGACGGTCTTCCGGCGGAGGAAAGGCTTCGTCAACAATACGGGCGTTCGGATTCTTCAGGTTGACCTGGGCTTTTTCCTGAGTCATCCGGGAAACCAGTGCCTGCAGGAAGCCCTGCTGGACATCCAACTCACGAAGCAGGGAGTTGAATTCGACGCGCGTCTTACTCAGCTCGATCATCTCCTGCTCCTTCTCAGCCAGACGCTGGCTGGCGACCTCGAAATTGCTCTTTGCCTCCAGGTAGCTGGCGTAAATCTTATCAACCGCGTTCTGGACCGCAGCACCCAACTCATTCTCCGACTCCTGCAGCGACTGTATCAGCTGCACCATAGCCGGGTGCTTTTCACGATAACGCTTGCCCAATGTCGAAATCTCGATGCGGGATTGGGTGATACGCTCAAGGAGGGTTGCCACGCGCGGTTGCTCAGAGATAAAGGTCAGCTCCCACAGGTCCTTGCCCTCCCGGCGATAGGTCTCGATCAGGTTCCATTTGGTCTCAAGCTGGTCGTAGGCGTTCTTCGCCGTCGTCTTGATCGAATTCAGGCTGGCAAGCTGCTCACGCGCGATATCTTCACGACTGTCGAGCGAGACGGCCTTCTTCTGTTCCCGGTACTCAGCCAGCTTGAACTCAAGCTCCTCGACACGTGCCCGCTGCTGATCCGCACGGATCCGGAGGTCTTCCACATTCTTCATCGCACCGTCGATATTCATCGTCAGGTTCTGGTTGATGAATTCCTCGGCAAAGAGGTTCGCGACCTTGGCGGCGATGATCGGGTCCGGGTGCGTGTAAGCCACATTGACCATCAGGCTCATGCGGCGCGGGAGAATCTTACGGTTTTTACCCAGCACTTCCGTGGGAGTCATCGGACCACGAAGACTCAATGCGTCCGTATAGGGAGCCATGAAGCGCTCACGATCCTCGTCCTGCAGGCGCTGCTCCACCCCGACAATGATCTTGGAACTCTCGAAAACACTGATCTGCGTGTTCAAATCCTCTGCCGAGCGGATCTGGAACATCTGGTCGGCATCCGACAAGTTGCCCAGCGCGGAAGGGTCGTCACGAAGCAACTGGACGGTCGCGTAGGCGGTATAAACCTTGGTCTTGTTAAAGGTATAGAGGATCGATCCGGAAAAGATAATGAAAAAGGCCACCACCAAGTACCAGATACGCTCACGGAACATCAGAAAGTAGTCCTTAACAGACCGCTGGGGTCCGCCTCCGCCGCCACCACCTTCATAGCCGCCATAAGAACCATAACCGTAGCCACCATAGCCGTAGCCGCCATAGCCGCCACCATAGCCATATCCGCCAGCATTCGGGTCGGGGCCACCCCTCACATACTCGTTCTTCATACTATAATTGCTTAAGATTAGATAACACGTTCGGGGACCCAAACGGTGTCACCCTCTTGTAGAATAATGTCTTTTACCTTCGGATCCGTCACGATTCGGCTGAAATTCACTTCCCACTGCTGGGCGCGGCCGTCGTCACTGACACGCTTGATCGTGATGGACTTGGGGTTGCCCAAACGGCTGATCCCATTGACTTGAGCGATCGCCTCGGTCAGGGTCAGGTCACGGTCCGGCGGCATGTAAACCACCCCGGGGCGGTTTACGCTGCCAAGAATCGTCACGACCTTGGGCGAGAAAGAAACCACCAATACGGAAATCTGCGGATTGACCAGATAGTCCCGGTTGTAGAGGTCCGTAATCAGGGTCTGGGCCTCAGCCACCGTCATCCCGGAAATCTTAACCTTTTCGATCAGAGCCAAGGTCACGGTACCGTCCGCTTCGATCCGGACTTGCTTTTCAAGGTCCGGCTCCTGGTACACATTGACCTGAATCACATCGGATGGTTTCAGGATATAATTTTCGCCCACGACCATGCCCAGACCGGACCCCGTACCCCCGCCTCCGGATGACGGTGCGGAGAAATCAGAAACGGAATCCTGAGCCAACAGGGCGGTGGCAAGAAACTGGAGGGCGAGAACGCAAGTGGTCAATAAGGTCTTCATAAAGTAAAAATGCCTCTGAGTAGAGGCACTTTGACCGTAAATACGGGGTTCTGTTCAAAAATTAGTAGCGGAGCGATGCAGTCAGGTCGATGATGTGGTTCTGATAGTCCGCACCGGACAGATTCGAATCATTCTCCACATAGGAGTAACCGGTACTGAAGTTCCAGAATTGATTCGGACGGTAACTCAGACGGGCCCCCAGACGGTATTGATCGTCTTCGCGGTCGGTTTCATAGTCACGCAGGGTGTAACCGGCATTCGCGCTGGCGGAGAAATTCGAATTGATCGCATAGGAGCCATTCAAGCTGAAGCTCGTAACCTCCGTGTTTTGACCTTCGCCACCGACACCGAAGTCGCGGGAAGCACGGCCGACCACGGTCACCTTCGGAGTGGCATTCCAGGTCAGGTCGAGATCCAGACCAAGCATGCCGTTGTCGCCACGGTTGGTTTTGTCATACGGAAAGACCTGCTTGCTGGCGTTGTACAAGCCAATGACGGAATCATCCGAATCCTGCAAACGGTAACCGACTTTAAAGAAACCATTCAGCTTGGGCAGCAGCATGCCACGGGCACCGACATTGAAGAAATGAGATGCGGTGTCATAGTCACCGATATAGATGCCGTTGTCATAATAGATCTCTTCAACCGAAGTGTGGCTGTAGCTGTAACCGGCACTCAGGTCGACCTTCGGGGTCAACTCGTAGTAGACATCCACCGGAACGGTGAAGGTTTCACGGTCTGCAAAGCGGTCTTCGTAGGTGGTGTACTGCTTGTCCGAGTAATGAACGCCGGAACCGATGCTGAACTTCGGGGAGAGGCGGTACTCGCCCTGAAGGCTGGCACGGTAATTGTCCGACTCAATCAGGTCATCCAGATCCTTCGTGGACTCGCTTTCACCGGGAGAAGACTGCTCTTCGTCGAAGCTGGCCGAACCGGAGAGATCCAAACGGCTGGAACGGTAAGAACCGACCGCCTTGATGTGGAACTCCTCACCGTTGAGGTCGTCGCGATCATCATACCGGATGATATCGTAACGGGTGATGATGGCAAAATTCGTGTTGGACATGCCACGGCCGATATTCAACTCAAAGCCGGGCGACAAAGTGTAGATAAAGTCCTCATGCTCATTCTCGTCATCACGGAAGACGTTGGACATCCAGCGGATGCTGGAGGAACCGTTGAAGAAAAGGTCTGCGTTGTCTCCGATAGACACCAGAGGTGCCGCCTGCTGGCTCAAAGGCATCGCAAGGGTTGCGGCGGCAAGAGGTAAGAGAATCTGGTAACTTGATTGCATAAGAACTGGATAATTCTGTTAAGAGATAAGTGAATAAAGTGCTTTTGGCGGGGCTCGCAACGAAAAACTATGTTACGACTTAAAGACGATTCACAAGGAACTGCAACACTGAAAGCGCAGTCACTATTTTAGCTTGGCTCAGAGCCCAAATTAAGACAGCACAGGATAACTGTTCCAATAGAAAAACTACTTTGACCACCCTGCAATGAAGAAGCCGAACCCGAGAAGCAAAAACCCAATCATACGTGAAAAAACGGCCCTCCTGGGCTATGTGGTGCAGCGTCGGGGTGCGGACGGACGGGTGGAAATCCAAATCCGCTGGGGGCGTCTGTTTGCCACCTTCCTCCTGCTTTTCGTTGGCGCCTGGGTGAGTGTTTCCACCGCCCTCTACTTCAATTTTAAACTCCGTAAGGATTTCGACACGGTCTCCTACAAAAACATGCTGCTACTGCCCTTCCGCATGGATGAGCACCGCCAGGAAATGGGGAACTACCACGTCGAAAAGGGCCTGCAGCGCCTGAAGGAAGAGGACTTCCGCGATGCCCTGCGCCTCCTCCGCCTTGGCGTTGCACGCGCGCCCGGCAACCTGGAAGGCCGCACGGTGCTGGCCGGTATCTACGAGGTCGCTTTCAAGCGGCCGGATCTGGCCGCCGACATGATGCTCGAAGGCCTGAAAAAGGGCGGGATCGAAGACCTCGACTACCTGAAAGTGACCCTGCGCATCCTGCTGCGCCACCAGATGGATGCCAAGATCCAGGAACTGGCCGACGAATACCTGCCGAAGGAGCCGGAAATGACGGACCTGAACCGCACCATCGCCTTCGGGGCTGCCAACGCCAACTTCCTGCGGGGCAACTACGACCGGGCGGACGACTATCTAATCAACTACAAGCTCAATGAAGCGCTTGAAGGCATCATTCTCTCCGCCCAGATCAGCTGGGAGCGCGGCAACCAGCTGGCCGCCATCAGCAAGTTGGAGGAATCGGTGCGCAAATTCCCCAACTCCGAAGCCCTGCTCATGCAATTGAGCCGTTATTACCGTGAAATGGGCGACATCGACTCGGCCCGCCGCTACGCCATCCTGCGCAACGTGAAAGACCCGCTCAGTCCGGCCCCGCGCCTGGAACTGCTCTACATCTACAACAAGTCAGGGGATACGGAACGCGAGGAGCGTGAAACCAAGCGTATGCTCAAGCAATTCCGCGAGGATGAGCCGGCCCTGCAGTCGCTGGCCAACTTTGCCGCCGACACCGGCAATATCGAGCTTGCCCGCCGCACCTACGAGGAAGCCCTCGAAAACGAATTTTCCATCGACGCCTTCGCCCTGCTGCTCATTGAGGCGCACCTGGTCAGCAAGGACTACCCCGGCGCCCTTGCCTTTGCGGAAGAACTCCTGAAGGAAAAGCCGGACTGGTTAAGCGATCGCTGGGCCATCTTCAGCAGCTTGCGGGCGGTCGCCTCCTACGGCATCAACCGTCCGGACCTAGGTGAAATCTACTTGCAAAACTTCATCGAGGAAAAGCGCAACCAGCCCTCCACCTACCTAGCCGTGTCACGCCGTTTTGTGAATATCGACCGTTACCAGCAGGCCCACAAGGTTCTCTCGGTGGCTTATCAAAACTCCCCAAGCAACCAGAAGATTCTCACTGAGCTGGTCCGCATCAACTTGGAACTGGGCAACACGGAAAACCTCAACAAGCTGATCAGCCGGCTGCTCCAGATGCGCCGCCCCGAACTCAACCTACTGGCCGACGCCTACCAGAAACTGGGCAGCGACCTCTTCATCTTCACACCGGACCGCGAAAGCCTGCTGCTGGAACTGGGCGCACTGCTGCGCGAGCAGACCCAATCGCTTCCCGCCAACCGGAACCTGACAGCCGCCGCCAAGGAAACAATCTAAGCACGATTACAGGGCTTAGCTCTCTTCCGCTTCCGGCTTGAGTTCCACCGTGGTCGAAATCACCCGGCGGTCATTCACCTCATCCACACGGATCTTCATTCCGTAGGCTTCAATGACCTCTCCCCGCTCGGGGATTCGGCCGATCTCGGCAGTAATCAGGCCACCGAAGGTCGAGACTTCATCGTTTTCGATTTCGATTTCGAGCCGCTCCTCAATGTCATGAATCGGGGTGAGTCCGGAAATCTTATAGGCGTTCTCCTGCTTGAGCGAAATGATTTGCTCCTCCTCGCTGTCGAACTCGTCTTGAATTTCCCCGACCAGTTCCTCCAGAATGCTCTCGAGTGTGACAACCCCGACCACACCGCCGAACTCGTCTACCACCAGCGCCATGTGGAACTTGGCCCGCAGCATTCGTTCCAGAGCCTCCTCCACCGGGGTTTCCAGCTGAAAGACCGCAACCGTACGCTTCAGTTTCAGCGGGTCAATCTCGGCGGTCGGCACCTGGGATCGGAAGATGTCCTTGATATGAATGATACCGACACACTCATCCAGGTCCCCGCGACACAAGGGGAAGCGGGTGTGTCCGGCGCGTTTCATCCGCTCCAGATTCACCTCGAGGCCTTCATCCAGATCATAGATCACCACCTGGCTGCGGGGTAAGAGGATATCCTGCACCACGAGTTCGTGCATCTGGATCGTGCGGGACATAATGCCTCGCACCACCGCCCCGAGGTCCTGACTCTCCTCTCCCATGGCCCGGATCTGTACGTCCACATCCAGCGGATTCAGCTCATCTTCGACATCCACCCCGAGACGCTTGAACAACAGTTGCTTGAAGCGCCGAAAAAAGAGCATGGCCGGAAAAACAAATACCTGAAAGACCAGCAGCACCCGGTAGGAGCTCAGCAGCCCCTTGGCCGGATCACGCATGGCCAGGCCTCGGGGAAAAATCTCGGCAAAGAAAAAGTGCACCGTCACGGCGAGGACAAAGGAGAGCAGGACCACGAGCCAGCGTCCGGGCACGCCCCCCGGATCCAGCAGGCTAAGAAGGTCACTCACCAGCGGCAGCAAGAGCAAGCCGACCGCCACCGTGCAGATGGTCTTGCTGAACCGCACCAATCGCCCGGTCCGGTCCCCGTTGTCCATCAATCTGGCCAACGCCGGACGGCTTTTCAGCTGGGCGACCACCTCGTCCCCCACCTCGCCGTAGCGGATCTTGACCATGCTGATTTCGAAGAGTACGAGAAACGCGTGCAGGATCAGCATGAGCGAAACAGCGCCCAGCGAGATGCTCAGGTTCAACCAAAGGTCATTCATCCGACGCCTTCTTCAATCGGAGCTCGGGCATACCGGCCCACGGCTTCGAGCAAACGTTCATTTTCAGCCGGAGTTCCGATTGTGATGCGGACAAATTCAGGCATGCCGTAGGGTGCCAGGGGTCGTACGATGATCCCCTCCGCTTGCAAGGCCTGGAATGCCTGGAGTCCATTACCGATCTGACAGAGCACAAAGTTTGCCTGACCGCCCCATACACGATACCCCAGTGCCTCCAAACCGGCAACGAGTTGCTCCCGACCGACCTCGTTGGAACGACGGCAAGAACTGACAAATGCGTCGTCACCCAGCGCAGCCAGCGCTGCGGCTTGAGCCAGAGAGTTGACGTTGAACGGCTGGCGCACGCGTTGCAGCAAGGCGATCAATTCCGGATCACCATAACCGTACCCGACACGCAGGCCTCCCAAACCGTATATTTTCGAGAAGGTCCGCATGCCGATCACCTTGTGTCCCGCCTCGATGGCCGCACGCAAATCCGGCGCGGTCTCCAGATATTCCGCATAGGCCTCGTCAAAGCAAAAAATGACATGTTCAGGCAGCGAGGCCGCCAAATCGAGCAACTCGCCTTCCTGGTTCGCGATCCCGGTCGGATTGTTCGGGCTGGCGACAAAAAGCAAACGTGTCCGCTCCGTCACGGCAGCCCGCATGGCCTTCAGGTCATGCGCAAAGTCCTTCATCGGGACCTCCACCGGGGTCGCGCCAAAGAGCTTGGCGACCAGCTTATACACAATAAAGGCTTGGGTCCCCATCACGACCTCAACTCCGGGACGAAGAAAGGCATGCCCCAGAAGCTCGATAATCTCATTCGACCCGTTTCCGATCACAATCGACTCGGGCGTCAGGCCACGTGCCCGAGCAATCGCCTGACGCAGGTCAAGGCAACCACCGTCCGGATATAGATGGCTGTGCGCCGCCGCGGCATGGATGGCCTCGACCGCCTTGGGAGAAGGCCCGAAGGGGTTCTCGTTGGAGGCCAGCTTGGCAATCGCCTCCGGCTTTAACCCGTATTCACGGGCAACATATTCGATCGGCTTACCCGGTTCGTAGACCGGTTGATCCAGCACACCAGCATTCGCAAGTTCAGCGTAGTTCATTGAAAATCGCTTTGAACTTGCTTCCTCCCTGAGCGATTGCAACAAAAACCGCCCCCGCCGCTTATGAAGATTCTACTCACCGGAGCCTCCGGATTGCTCGGAAATGCCTATGCTGAAGCCGCCCTGCGTCGCGGCCATTCAGTCATCGCACTCTACAATCAACATGTCCCCGAATTGTCGGGCGATGTGCGTGCACGCCAACTCGACGGCCTTGAGCTGGACCGGCTGACCTCGCTCTGCCTCGAGGAATGGCCCGAAGCGATCGTCAATTGTGCTGCCATCTCCTCGCCCGACCAAGTGCTGGAGCAGCCCGACCTGGCCGAAAAGATCAATGTCGCCCTGCCCCGCAAGCTGGCTCAAATCGCCACCCACCTCGGCGCACGGCTGATCCATATTTCCACGGACATGGTCTTCGACGGCCAAAGCTCCGAACCTTACCGCTCCACCGACATGCCCATGCCGACCGACCTCTACGGTCAGACCAAGCTGATGGCCGAACGGGAAGTCCTTGAGCACAACCCGGAAGACCCGGTGGTCCTGCGCATCCCCATCCTCATGGGTAACAGCCCCCGGGGCCGGCGCAGCGTACATGAAAAATTACTGGATGCGATCCGGCGCGGCGAGCGGCCCAAACTGTTTACCGACGAGATCCGGCAACCGGCCGCAGCCTCCAATGTCGCCGAGGTCATGCTCGAGCTCACAGAACGGCGCGACCTCCACGGCATCTTTCACTGGGCCGGATCGGAAACGCTGAGCCGCTACGAGATGGGCCAGCGCATCCTCCGGCATTTCGGCCTCCCGGAAGACGCCATAGAAGCGGTTTGCAAACAGGACGATCCGGCATTTGCCGGCCGGCCCTCCAACCTGACCTTCAATCTGCACCCGATCGTAAGCAAGTTGAAGACCCAGCCGGTCGGATTTGAGGAGCAACTGGAGGAACTCACCCGCATCGAACCCTTACGCTCCTAAACGACACCGGCTATGTTGATCACTTTGCCGAATGCCTACGGCGATGCCGCCACCAACATGGCGGTCGATGCCTCCCTGCTCGAAAGCCTGCCCCGCAAGACCGCCGTCTTCCGGCATTACGGATGGGTCGAACCGGCCATGACGTTCGGCTATGCGCAAGCCCTGGCGACCGCACAAGGACTCGCCCCCCCAGACATGGTACTCTGCCGGCGAATCACCGGAGGCGGAATCGTCGACCATCGCAACGACTGGACCTACGCATTAATTATAGAGTCCTCCCTGAGGGCTGCCCGCATCGCGGCAACCGAATTGTATGAGAGAGTGCACAGAGCCTTGGCCCAGGCCGCCCAGGATCAGGATGTCGACACGCAACTGGCCCCCTGCCCACGCCAATGCGACTCGCCCCTTCCCCCTAAGATAACAGGGGTCTGCTTTACCGAACCGGCGGCCAACGACGTCCTCCTCGCCGATGGCCGCAAACTGGCCGGAGCGGCCATGAAACGCAACCGCAAGGGCCTCCTGCTACAGGGCTCAGTGGACCGTTCGGCCTTGCCGGAGGATTTTGACTACACCGCATTCCAGCTTGAATTCGTCGCGAACCTGGCTGCGTCCCTCGGCTTGGAACAGGCTCAACCCGAAGACCTGCGACACCTTTTTGACGGAGCCGCCATTCAAAAGGAACGTAGCCGCTTCAAGGATCCAGACTGGACCGGTAAGCGCTAGCCCAACTGTCCTTTAATAGCTTCAATCCGCCCGGCTTCGATCCAACTGGCCGAGTCGTCAGCCTGTTTCTTTTACCAATCAGCCGAAAGATCGTCATGAAGAAGCACCCCCATCCCATCCTCGTCGCAGAACAAGTACCATTCAATGCGGACAAGCCGAAGTCCTGCGTCTTCAACGCCGGTGTCGCCAAAGTCAACGGGGAATACCTGATGGTCTTCCGCAATGACTATCAACATGTCCAGCGGGCGCAGTTCAGCGGCACCAACCTGGGTCTCGCCCGAAGCCCGGACGGGATCCATTGGACAGTCGACCCGGAACCGATCCTGACCACCGAGATAATCCGCGAACAATGGGCCGACCTGTTTCCCGCTCGGCTCATGCCGGCGGAAATACGCCGCGTCTATGATCCGAGAATTTCCATTTTCGACGACGAGATCGTGTTCTGCCTCGCCATGGACACGAACCACGGGGTGGTCGGCGCCATCGCCCGGACCAGCGATTGGAAGCACTACGAGTGCCTGTCCATCACTACGCCGGACAACCGCAACATGGTGCTCTTCCCGGAAAAGGTGAACGGCCAATACATCCGTCTGGAGCGCCCCTTCCCGATCTATGGACGCGGCAAGCCCGAAGCCTTCGAAATCTGGTCCTCCCGTTCCAAGGACCTGCGCTACTGGGGCGACACGCGCCTCGTCCTGGGCAGCGAGGAAGTCCCTTACAGCAACTGCAAGATTGGCCCCGCCGCACCGCCGATCAAGACCGACAAGGGCTGGCTCTGCACCATCCATGCAGTCGAGAAGGTCGAAGCGGACCTCTACGCCTGGCATGACAACTGGAAGAAAATCTACCACGGCGGCCTGATTCTCCTCGACCTGGAGGACCCCAGCAAAGTGATTGGAATCGCGAAGGAACCGCTCATCCGTCCGGAATTGCCACATGAGGTCGAAGGCTTTCGCGGTAGCGTGATCTTCCCCTGTGGCATGATCCTGGAAGACGACGGTGAGGTGAAGATCTACTACGGTTCGGCTGACACCTGCGTCGGACTGGCGACCGCTTCGCTGGATGAATTGCTGGACATGATCGAACCGATCTAAACCTCCGCTTTACGGAACGCTCGGGGAGAAAGGCCGCTCTTTTTCTTGAACCAGTGGGAGAAGGCGGTCGCATCCTGGAATCCTAGCTCATAGGCGATCCGTTTGACCGGATCCAGCCCCTCGCGTAGGCGGTGCTCCGCCGCCAGGAGGCGACGACGGTCAAAGTAGGCCCGCATGGTCATGCCAAAGGCTCCTGCGAACAAGTGATCGGCATGCCCAAAGCTAAGCCCGACGGAGGCCGCCAAGCCCTGCAGATCAATCGGAACATCCAGCGCGTGCCGGTCGAGCGTCCCCTGCAGCCGGAGGATGCGTTCGTCGGAATGACGGGACAACACAGGGCCGTGCCCGAGCGCCTCCATCAGGTCAACATACTGACAAAGCCAGTGCTGAAACAGCCGTCCAAGCTGCATGTAGGCGGAAAGTCCGAGCATTTGGTAGCGCATCATGTCCCGGGCATGCAATTTCTGCTCCTGCACAAAGCGCAATAACCTGCGCGCAGCCTTCCCCAACTCCGGAGCACACGCTTCCCGCACCACGATCGCTTCAGGAAATTTAAACAACATCCGCCCGTCCGGCCAGCGGAGAGCGAAGTTCAGCGAGATGATCTTCGCATCTTCGGAAAACTCCCGGGGCTCCCGGGAGCGGGGCGCAAAGATCCAGTTGCCGGCTTCAATCCGTCGACCGCCTGCGCCACCAATCCGCAAGCTTCCCTCACAGATGCACCAGGCAGAAAGGAACTGGTTCCGAAAGCGGCCCCGACTGAGCACGGGAGCCCCCTCATAGATCCAAAGCAGCTTCGAATCCAAGTCACACCAGTTCGAATAATGCAGGCATTCCATTGGGTATTTGCTTCTCGAGTAGAAAAAGATATTCATTTTACAGATCATATATCTTTAAATTTTACAAGTTTTTCGAGCTGGAACACATGCATGTATGCTCGGCAAATGTAGCCCGGGCACGAAGAATGGGTACACTTAGGAAAACCGGTTTATCCCATGTCCAAACCTCACAATCTGATCTACATCGTTGCCGACCAATGGCGTGGCGACTGCCTCGGTCTCTACCGGAACCAGCATCCGGTCATGACCCCGCACTTGAATCAACTCGCGGGGGAAGGCGTCCATTTCCCCCATGCCTATGCGGACTGCCCCATTTGTATGCCCCAGCGCATGACGATGTTGACCGGCCAAAGCGGCTCGCAGCTCCGCTGTGTCAAGAACTTCAACGAACGCACGGCCCCCCAGATCGTCTCATCTCAAACCCTGCCGGCCCGACTCGCCCGTGAAGCGGGCTACCAGACCAAGGCCATCGGGAAAATGCACTTCGCGGCGCACCGCGCCCGTTACGGCTTCGAACACGTCAGCCTGCACCCCGACGATTACCTCTGGTGGCTGGAGGATGTAGGCCAGGGCGGCACCTTCCGCGGTCATGGCTTGGGAGGCAATGAAGTCTATCCGACGGCAGCCACCACCGAGGAACGCTACTACCATACCACCTGGATCGTCGATCAGGCCATCCGTTACCTGGAACAGCGCGATCCGGAGCAGCCCTTTTTCCTCTTCATCATTTTCGAAGCCCCGCACAGCCCCTTCGATCCCCCGCCCCCCTACGACCGGATGTATGACAATTTCACGATCCCCGATCCGGCCATCGGCGACTGGCGTGAGGACGGCTATCCCGCAACTTTCACCGCCAGGCGATACATGTCGAAATGCGACTACCTGCAGCCCGAAGCGATCCGTGAAGCAAGACGGCGCTACTACGGACAAATGTCGCAGATCGACTACCAGCTCGGCCGTTTCTTCGGGGCCCTCAAATCACAGGGACTCGACCGCGACACTGCGATCGCCTTTACCTCCGACCACGGGGAATGCCTGGGCGATCATGGCATTTTCGCCAAGCATTGCTTCCTCGAATCGGCAGCGAGGGTCCCTTTCATCCTGCGCCTCCCCGCCGAGGCGAGGGATCGCCTCGAAGCCAACGCCTCCGGCACCCCGGTCCTGACCGCCGACCTCTGCCCCACTTTTCTGGACCTGGCCGGAGTCGAAACCGACCCGCAATCGGACGGCCGTTCCCTGCTGCGCCCGCTGGAGCGCAAGTATATCTTCGGGGAAACCCCGGAAAGCGCCATGGCGGTCGGAAACGGCTTCAAGTATGTCTATTATGCGACCGGCGGCATCGAGCAACTATTCAACACCAAGCAGGACCCGGACGACATTCGCAATCTCGCGGGCAAAGACACGTATGCGGCCATGCAATCCGAACTCAAGGCCGCTCTGGCCACTTACCTCGAAAAGAACGGCAGTCCGTTAATCGAAGACGGGGCTTTCGTTTCCCGACCGGTCGAGATTGATCCGGTGCAATTGCGCCGCAACAATCCGGCCGCCTGCCGGGGACCGATGTACGGAGGCGACGGCTACTAGGCATCGCCAGTAATAGATTCGCACTAGCCCTTCTCCGCCGAGACCGGGCGCCCACGAGGGTGATATTCGTAGTGATTTTTTCGATACGCACGAGGAGACCGACCGGTTTGCTTCCGGAACCAGGTCGAGAAGTGGGAAAGCGACTTAAAGCCGAGCGAGTACGCGATCTCCTTGATGTTCCTTTCATGCGCCTCCAAGGCGCTTCGGGCGGATTTCAGTTTGCGACCGTTAAAATACCGGCTCGGAGTCATCCCGAATTCCTGCTGGAATAGACGGGAAAGTTGCCGATCTCCGAGATTCGCCTGTGCTGCCAGCTGAACTTCATCCAGAGGGACCGACAACGGCCAGTTATCGAGATCCCGTGCCACACGTAGCATGCGAGGGTCAACCGGACTCAAGCGCGTCGGCTGAAGCCCCACGGACATGAGCGTTTCCGCATAGACCTGCAACCACGTCATCAAGCGCTGCTGCAAATGCAGGTACTGGTCCGTCGTCGCCGAAGTCGCCCGCAGATAGCCGTCCGTCCGTGGCAACGTCCGTTTGAAAAAACGGTTCAGGGCCACCGCCACGGTTTCCAGACGGTGATGCGCTTCCGCTTTCAAACTGAAACCGTCGCCATGCCGGAATAGAGGCACCCCGGTAATCCAGTTGGCCTTGAAACGGATCGAGAGCAAACGGGCCTGAGGGGAAAAATCCTGCCAGTAGTCGTGATCCGGAAGAAAGAACCAATCCCCCGCCCTCAAATTCCATTCCTTCCCCGCACTACGCACTTGAGCTGCCCCATCGCGGATCAACCAGACCACGCTTTCCTGATTCGCGACAACCTCCCGATGATAGCCGAAAGCTGGCACTTCGTCGTCGTAAATCCAGATCAACGAACAAGTCAGACTGGCCCAGTCGGACAACGGAATCGCAAGTTTGGAATGTTCGACATCAACGGGCACGATGTCGTAAAACATAAACTTTAGCTACAACCCGGCAAGACTGAATACAAAGCGCCCCACCTCTGACTGACTAGAAGCGTCTCCGGCGGAAAAGTCCGTACAAGAAGACGCAACTCCCGAATACGAGCGCCACACTGGCAGGTTCTGGGATTGCACTGCTGCGCACGGACTCCAGCTGACCTAGATCCAGCAAACCATCATAGACACGCACATCGCTAAAGTAAGCAGGCGGCGTACGATCTGAACCGGAGGCCGCAGTCGAACCAATACGCAGAATGGAACTCAGGTCCAAGCCGCCACCGCCCTCAGTACTACTGTTAAGGTAACCTACGTTGGCACTCTCGCTGCCGGAGTAGAAGGACACCTGATTCGAACCAAGCGTACCATCGTAAACAACTGCAATAAACGACCAAGTATTGTTTGCGTTGTAACTGCTGGTCGAAGCTGCCGGACCGGTTGCGGCATCTACGTTGAAATTCGCCTGAAACGACGACGGGTTGTTACTATTACTGATTCTCAGATCAAACCCGTCGTAGGTCGAACCACCATCCGAAGTGGTCAAATTAGATACCAGGCGGTCATTCGACGAGGGTGTCCCCTGCAGGTTGACCCACACGGTCACTGTCATTTGAGTCAGGCCTTCGTAGGCATTCCCGACATTTGCCTCCAAATAGCTATTTGCCGCACCGGTAACATCCAGCGACTGGCTGTAAATTCCAGGCGCATTATTGATATAAGACGCAGCGCCAAAGAGGGCGCCATCCGCCCCCACGCTACCGCTATCCGTTGCGATTCCGTCCAGCGTATATTGGGACAGTAAAGTTTGAGCTGATAAGTTGAAAGCGAACGACAATGCAGCAAACAGAGCCGAGGAGACGATGAGCTTCTTCATGATGATTTTGAATGAATCGGGTAGGCTACATATTAATGGAATTCGAGAGAGATGCAACTGAACACGCAAGTCGTGGTTGAGCCCGAAATAAAGACGGATTCGCGCTCTGATCGCACGCAAAAGACCCAAGAGTCGCGCCCAGGCAATGTCCCAAATAATAAACTTTATATGCAAATTCGAGAAGCGTTCCGCATTGCCGATGCCGCACAGACGGAAGAAGCTGATATCCTCAAAACCTCTCCCCCAAAAAATATGAAAAACTATCAAAAAATCATTCTCTGCGCACTCGCCCTCACCGCTTCGGCCGTCGCCACACATGCGGACACGATCGCCTTCTACGGGTTTGAAAATGTATTCACCTCGTCCGACTCGGAAGCCAACACGATCGCCTCTGCAGTAACATGGGGCGGCGGGCTAAATCCAGCCACCCCGGTCTTTTCGGGCACCAGCTTTGGCGGTAGCCGATCCTTGGCACCGCAAGATTTGACGGAAAGCTCAGCCGCCGACGCGGTTACGGCTGGCGACTACCTCGAATTCACAATCGAACTCGGCACCGACGTTGAACTGAGCCTGACCGAGTTGACTGTCGCCCTGCAACGCAGCAATGACCCGGGCAGCGCCAGCGACTGGTTTGTACGCACCAGCTTGGACGGCTTCATCGCCGACGTCGGATCTGTAAATCCGACAACAACCTTCGCCGAGTACAGCATCGACCTGAGCGACGCGGCTTTCCAAAACATTTCCTCCGATCTCACATTCCGACTCTACGCCTACGGTGGCGCCTCGTCGAGTTCCTCCCTCCGCCATGACAACCTGACCTTGCTCGGAACCGTCTCCGCGATCCCAGAACCCGCTATGACCGGGCTCTTGATGATGGGCGCGTCCGCGCTTTGCGTGCTGGCCATCCGCCGCCGGCGTCCAGGCAACTAGTTTCGAAAATCATCTCTCGCGACCTCCACTTTACTTGCTAGGGTGGAGGTCTTTTTTGCGTCATACAGATTTCAGTCTACGCACGAAGCCCCTCACTTATTGCTCAACATGTCCAGCCAGCATCACCCCCACTATTTCAAACCGGAATGGATCGAAAACGACCCGCGCGAACTGTGGGCGGACGTCGTCATCTACGGCGGCACCGCGGCCGGGGTGGTGGCCGCCAAGGCGCTCGCCGAGCGTGGACGCTCGGTCTTGATCCTAAACCCCGCCCAAGTGCTGGGCGGTATGACCACCGGAGGCCTGGGCTGGACGGATTTCGGCAAGAAAGGCGTGATCGGGGGAATGTCCCGCCGGTTCTACGAGGATCTCGGGGCACACTACGGACTTGAGGGGCCGGCATGGACCTTTGAGCCCAAAGCCGCCCAGGCTGTGATTGACTGCTATGCCAGCAATGCCCGGATCACGGTCCTGCACAGGCAATTCCTGAAGCGGGTCGAACTCGACGCCGGTAAGATCGTCGCCGTTGAAATGCTCGGCGGCCTGCTTGCGCGCGGACGCTACTTCATGGACTGCACCTACGAAGGTGACTTGCTGGGCAAAGCCGGCGTCAGCTATACCGTTGGACGCGAAGCCAACCGCGTCTACGGGGAGACAATCAACGGGGTACAGATCCGCCCCAAGCACCAATTCAGTCACCCGGTCGATCCCTACGTCATTCCGGGCGATCCCAAGAGCGGCACCCTGCCCTGGGTATACGAGGGCGAAACCGCACCGGAAGGTTCCGGCGACCACAAGATCCAGGCCTACAATTTCCGCGTCTGCATGACCGACGATCCGGAGCTCAAGGTCGACTGGGTCCAGCCCGAAGGCTTCCGCGAACTGGACCATGAACTGGCCCGTCGCTGGTTCAATACGGAGACCGACGACTACAACGCCCACCTCCCCAACGGAAAGAACGACGACTTGCCGGAACCCGAATCGATCCTGCGTAAGTTCGACGTCATGGAGGTACGGACCAAGAACGGCTACCTCAAGACCGACACGAACAACCACGGGCCGGTCTCGACCGATTTCATCGGAGCCAACTACGCCTGGCCGGAAGCCAGTTACGCCCAGCGTGAAGTCATGTTCCAGGAGCACTACACCTACATCATGGGGCACTTCTGGTTCATGGCCAATGATCCCTCCATCCCCGAAGTCTACCGGAAAGGCTATGCCCGCTTCGGCCTGCCCAAGGATGAATTTCCCCTCACAGGTCACTGGCCTCATCAACTCTACGTCCGCGAAGCCCGTCGCATGGTCGGCGACTATGTGCTGAACGAAAAGGACACCCAGCACCACCGCCAGCCGGAAGATCCCATCGCCATGGGTTCCTACGCGATGGACAGCCATAACTGCCAGCGCTTCGTCCGGAACGGATGCGTCACCAACGAAGGCGATGTGCAGCTCAAGCCCGCCGCACCCTATGGCGTCAGCTACCGCTCGATCGTTCCCGCTCGCGGCCAATGCCCGAATCTTTTCGTTCCCGTCTGCCTTTCCGCTTCTCATATCGCCTACGGCTCCGTGCGCATGGAACCGGTCTTCATGGCCATCGGAGAAAGCGCCGCGGTCGCGGCGGACCTGGCACTGGAAACGGACTCGGACGTGCAGGATCTGGATTACAGCGCTCTTAAGGCACGCTTGGAATCCGTCGGCCAAGTGCTGACCTACCAAGTCGCCGTGGGCGAAGCGACGACCGACTGAGCGCCTGTGAACAAGTTCTCCCGTTTTTAGCTTTTCCCCGCGCGGTCCGCCTTTCACAGTAGCGGTTCATGCCCGAAAAAGACCGCGAATTCGTCCACCTCCACGTCCATACCGACCACAGTCTCCTCGACGGCTGCGCACGTACGGACAAGCTCTGCCAACGGGCTTCGGAGATGGGCATGAAGGCGCTCTCGATCACGGACCACGGGGTGCTCTACGGCCTGACCAGCTTCTTCAAGCAGGCGAAGAAGTACGACATCAAGCCGCTTCTCGGCTGTGAAATCTACCTTGTCTACGAGGACCAACTGGCCACCGAGAACGAAGGTAAGGCCAAGCAGAAATCCCGTCACATGGGCCTACTGGCAAAGAATTTCACGGGCTACCAGAACCTCTGCAAACTGGTCTCCAAAGCCCACACCCAGGGCTTCTACCGGAATCCACGGACCGACCTGAAGACCCTGGCCGAGCACAGCGAAGGGCTGATCGCCTTTTCCGGCTGTCTGGCCGCCGTCATCCCCCAGTACCTGATGGAGGACAAGTTTGACGAGGCCCGGGCCGCGGCCGCCAAGTTCATCGATATTTTCGGCAAGGAGAATTTCATCATCGAGTTGATGGACCACGGCTTGAAAGAGCAGCGTCAGATTATTCCCGACCTGCTCAAGATCGCCACCGAGTTCGACCTCAAGGTCGTGGCGACCAACGACGTGCACTATGTCGACCACGACGACTGGATGCCACACGACTCACTCCTCTGCATCCAGACCGGCTCCAAGCTGGCCGACGAGAAACGCATGCGCTACGACGCGCAGCAGTTCTACCTCAAGTCGCGCGAGGAGATGGAACTCGCCTTCAAGGAGGTCCCGGAGTCGATCACCAACACCTCGGCCGTGGCCGAAATGTGCGAGGTCAAGCTGCCCTTCGGCGACGACCACTATCCGGTCTACGAGCGCCCGATCGAGATCCAGGTCAAGGAAGACCACACCAACTTCGACCGCATCCTCGACGTCTATGTCGAGAAGAAGAACGCCGTGCTCACCCGCGACGGGAAAGAGCCGATCACCCTGAGTGATGAGGAGCGGACCAAGCACAAGTCGAACGGCCTCTACCTTTTCGAGCTCTGTAAAAAGGGGCTCAAGGAGCGCTACGGCACCGACTACGACGCCATCCGAGCTGCCGGCGAGGAGGCCGACCCGAAGCATGTGCGTTACTGCGACCAGCTCGACTACGAGCTCGCGATCATCACCGGCACCGGCTTCGTCGACTATTTCCTCATCGTCTGGGACTTCATTAACTGGGCCCGCTCCCAGAGCATTCCCGTCGGCCCCGGCCGGGGTTCCGGTGCGGGCTGCGTGGTTGCCTATGTGTTGAAGATCACAGATATCGACCCGCTCAGCTTTGGCCTCCTCTTCGAGCGGATGCTCAACCTGGAGCGTGTCTCTCCGCCGGACTTCGACGTCGACTTCTGCATGCGCCGCCGCGACAAGGTGGTGAACTATGTGCGCGACAAGTATGGCCGTGACCGTGTGGCCAACATCATCACATTCGGCACCTTCGGGGCCAAGATGATCGTCCGCGACCTGGCACGGGTGAATGACATCGAATTCGCCGAGGCCAACAAGCTGGCCAAGATGATTCCGGACGAGCTCAACATCACACTGGAGGATTCCGTCCGGAAGTCCCCCGAGCTCTCCGCCGAGATCGGCCGCAACGAGACCGCGCGCAAGATCATCGAGCAAGGCAAGGTCATTGAGGGCATGATCCGGAATACCGGAAAGCACGCCTGCGGCGTCATCATCGCCGACCAGCCGATCACGAACCTGATTCCCGTCACCCTGCAGGAAGGCGACCTCACGACGCAGTATCCCAAGGGGCCGTCCGAGGACCTTGGCCTGCTGAAGATGGACTTCCTGGGCCTGAAGACCCTGACCGTCATATCCGACGCGCAGGACAATGTCCGGAGCACGCGCGAACTCCCCGATTTCGACATCGAAAAGATCTCGCTCGACGACAAGGAGACCTACGACCTACTCAATTCCGGGCGCACCACGGGCGTGTTCCAGTTGGAATCCGGCGGCATGCAACAACTCTGCCGCCAGATCGGCCTGAGCTCGTTCGAGGAAATCATCGCCTTGATTGCGCTCTACCGCCCGGGCCCGATGCAGTTTATCCCGCAGTTCATCGAGGGTAAGAAAGACCCCTCGACGGTGGTGGTGCCCCACCCCCTGCTCAAGGAACTGGTCGAGGAAACCTACGGGGTGCTGGTCTATCAGGAACAGGTCATGCAGGCCGCACAGATCATCGCCGGCTATACGCTCGGCGGCGCGGATATTCTCCGCCGCGCCATGGGTAAGAAGATCAAAGAGGTGATGGACGCCCAGAAGGACGTCTTCATCAAAGGGGCGGCCGAGACCAACAAGATCGACCGCAAGACCGCGGAGTCCATCTTCGCCTTGCTGGAGAAGTTCGCGCAGTACGGCTTCAACAAATCGCACTCGGCGGCCTACGCCATGCTCTCCTACCGGACCGCTTTCCTGAAAGCGAACTACCCGGTCGAATTCATGGCCGCCGTGCTGACCTCGGAACAAGGCAACGCCGACAAGATCTCCCACTTCCTCGAAGAGTGCTCCTCCATGGGCGTCCCCGTGCTCAGCCCGGACGTCAACATCTCCGGGGCGAACTTCACCCCCGTCCTCGACGAACCGGACGCGGAAAACAAGTCACCCGCCGGCGGTTCCATCCGCTTCGGTCTGGCCGCCATCAAGGGGGTCGGCGAAGGGGCCGCCATCGTCATTATCGAGGAATGCGAAAAGGAAGGACCTTACGAGAGCTTTTCCGATTTCATCGAGCGCCACACCGACAAGAACGTCAACAAGCGGGTCATCGAAGCCCTCATCAAGACCGGCGCCTTCGACAACCTCGGGCACGACCGCGGGCAACTCCTGCACGATCTCGATTCCGAACTGGCCGAGGCGGACAGCCGCCGGCGTGACCGCGAGGCCGGTCAGGAGACGCTCTTCGACATGCTCGGCGGCGGGGACGCCGGAGTGGTCGACGAAGACAAGCCCGACCGTTCGAAGACCTCCTCCATCAGGATGCCCATGGCGGAAAAGCTGCAGTACGAGAAGGAACTGCTGGGCTTCTACATCTCGGGGCACCCGATGGACGCTTACGCCGGCCTGGACTTGGCGGTCGACAGCTTCCACCACCCGGACGAGCTCAACAATTTCGACGACCGCCAGACCTACCGCCTAGGCGGCATCGTCAGCAATCTCGCCATCAAATACACCCGCAAGGACAGCCGGCAGATGGCCGTCTTCAATCTGGCGACCCGGAACCAGAGCTACGAGCTCATCATGTTCCCCGATCCCTACGAAAAGAACGGCGCCCGCCTGGAGGAAGGCAAGCTCGCACTCATCCATGGACTCATTGGGCGGCGTAACGGCGAAATCGGCCTGCAGGCACACGAGGTCTTCGACCTGGAAGCGTCGATCCCCCGGATCATCCAACGCATCAATTTCATTCTTCAGCCCGGCAAAATAGCGGTACAATTTCTCGAACTGCTACGTGAGACGATCGACGAGGAGTACAACAACAGCAAGGACGGCAACCATGAGAACCGCCACACCTCCGAAGTCACCGTCAGCTTCCTCGTCGACAACCAGATCGTACAGGCGGACTCTTCCAAAGCCCTGAAGATGGCGATCAACGGCGCCAACTACAAAGGCCTGCGCAAGCACCCCGCCGTCATCGGCATCCGTCTCGAGGCACTTCCGGTCCAGGCAATCGACGACCGCAAGCCCTGGGAGCGCCGCAAACGCGTAAGCTGAACCGAGTCTTAGCGAATCGCGTCTAGAAGCTGCTCCAGACGTTTTCGGTCCTTCTTGCCCCGGCTGGTGTAGGGAATCGTGTCAGCCGTGTAGAAACGTTTGGGCAATTTCCAATCGGGCAGCTCACGACGTAATGCTTCACGGATACAGTCCGTGGTCTGCGAACTGACGACAAGGGCCAGCAAGCGTGGCTGCCCGCGACGGGTCGGACGCTGGCTGACATAGGCGTCTTCGACCCCCTCCAGCCGGCAAAGCGCCTGCTCGACCTCGGAAAGTGAAACACGCTTGCCGCCGATCTTCACGAAGTCGGCCTTTCGCCCCACCAGTCGCAGCGAACCGTCCGTACCCCACTCGCCGAAATCGCTCATCTGGAATCCCTCATCCCCGGCAAGGGCCTGACAGACCGCGGCGCTCTGCACGAAGATCCCACCGGCTTCATCCACCCGGACCCGGACATCCGCCATCGCTTGACCGACCCCTCCACCGTTCAGGGTAGCCTCCCCGTCCGTATCGTAACAGATGCCTCCGGTTTCGCTGGAGCCGTAGAAGTTGTGCACCATGACACCGAAACGCTCGTAGAACGCCTGCGCGACTTCGGGCGACAACAAACTCCCCGCTGAGATAACCGTTCGCAGGGAGCCAAGCGCCTGCGGATCGATCTCACTTTGCGCGAGGGATTGCACCAAGGTGGGAACCAACGGCAGCACGGTACATTGATAGCGGCTGATCTCTTCCGCCATGACTTGGGGGAACGGGGCCGAGGCCAACACGATGGGTGTTCCCGCGATCAGCAGGGGCACCACCAGGTTGCCGAGTCCGTAGGAGTGCCCAAGCGGCAGAATCGCATAGTTGCGGTCATCGGGCCGGATATCCATCGAGCGCATCACTTGATCCCCGTCGGCATACATGCCCGCTTCCGAAAAGTACAAAGGCTTGGGCGCGCCCGTCGTGCCCGAGGTCAGCTTGATCAAATGCTGCCCCGGATGCAGCCCGGCATCCGGCAGGACTTCCAACCCCGCATCACTCAGGACATAGCCGACCCCAAGCCCTTCGAACTGCTTGTGCCCGAGTTCTCCCGCCCCCGACAATTCAACGGGCAGCAAAACCGCCCCTACCTTCAATCCCGCCAGATAGGCCGCCAGCCAGTCCACGCGGGAGGTAAAATGAAAAGCCAGCACACGCCCCTCCGCATCCCGCAGGGCCGGATACCGGTCCAGCAGGCCTTCCGCAATTGTATCCAACTCCTGAATACTATACCGCTCGCCGTTTTCCGCATCGGCGAGGACAATCTTCGCGGGTTTGGAACGGAGCAGCGCCCTCCATGCATCGAGGATCTCAGCCATGAGTCCCCCCTTTTCTGGCACGGTACAACAAGTAGGAGTAATTAAAGCCCAGACCGCAGGCGGTGACCAGGAAAACGGTCAGTCCCAAGGCATGGATCGCCGGAATCTTGCTCCATGCGAGAATGGCAAAGGAAGCGGAGGTCGTCAGCCCGGAGACTAGGACAGAGAGAGGAACTTCCCCGTTACGGCGCACGCCAAGCCAGGTAAAGACCGCATAGTCCAGAACAAGGCAGGCCCCCAGAAACATCCCGATCAAATGGAAGATTCCGGGACTGCCGGGAGACAGGTCGATCAGGGTGGCGGCCCCGCTCACGGAAAAGAGCGGCACGCTGGCCACCAAGGCGCCGGCCTTCGGCCCGAGCACGATCAACAAGACCACTAAAATCACCAAGGCCGCCCACAAACTGAGCTCCAGCGTCCGGTGCCGGTAGCCCGACAAGACCTGGGACAGGCTCTCCACCTGGCTCAAACGAAGTGTTTTCATGCCCTCGGGAAAATCCGGAAGCTCGACCGACTCGTCCAGCAGACTGACACCCCAGTAAATATTGTCCGAATGCCCCACCATGCCTTCCTGCGCACCCGACAAGATCGCGGTCAACGCGGCCATTTCACTTTCATAATCGAGATCGCGATCCAGCATGGACTCGCAGTAACCCGCCCATGCCTCCCGGAAGGGCTCGAAGGCATCCGGCTCGAAGCCCTGCGCATCCAGTGCCGACATCAACTGCCGGTCAAAATCCGGATGAGAGCGGACAAATTCGCGGGCCTGCTGGAAATCGTCGTAGCGTGGGGTAAACTCGAGCGCATTGAGCAAGGACGGTGCAGGATCCATCCCGCCGATCCAAGTAGAGAGTTGTTCCACCTCTTCACGCAAATCGGCAAAGTCTTCCCCTGCGGTAATTAGGATTTGCTGGGAACGCCCCATCATACGGTGCAGTTCGGCTTCGCGTTGATCCAGATACGGAAGCGGATATTTCAGGCTGCGAATATCGTCCTGCCAGCGAAGAAAGGGAAAGGCCGCCAGCCCCAAGAGCCCGGCGGTGAAAGCAAGGACGGCCAACCAAGCCGGTGACCGCCGGGCACCGCGCCAGGCAACCGCAACTGCATCATGGTCCAGTATCCCGAAAGTGTAGATCAGCGTCACCACCGCCGCCACCGCCAGACCGCAGCCGACAAAGGCGCCCATTTGCTGAAGTACCGGAAGATGTGAAAACAGAAGGATGGCAAATCCGGCAAGCGTACTGCCGCAGCTAATCAGAAACGGAGGGAGGAAGCCCCGCAGCGTACGGGTCTCTTTGCCGGAACCGTGCAGATAGGCATGCAGCCCGTAGTCCACAATCACACCACAGAGCACACAACCGAAGATAAGCGCGAAGACATGCATGCGGTCGTAGAGCAACATCATCAAGGCCACTCCCATGAGCAGCGAAGCCGCGAGCATGACAAAGACATGCAGGACCAGAAAAACACGGCGGCACAGGAACACGCAGATCAGGAACACCGCGACAAAGGTCGAGACATTGAGCCAGCGTACCTCTTTGCGCACGGCTTGCTCAGTCTCGTAGGCATAACGGTTCGCACCCGAGTCCAACGCATGCATCCCCGGAGCAACCTCGCGTCCTGCCTCAAGCGCTACCTCCAGCAGGTTAAAGACCGGCACCTGTCCTTTAGCAGACATCGAGGATACGGCAAGTTTGACCTGCAACAGGTAGTCGGACTCGGACCTCGCTGAAGGCTGTGACTGCACCTGCTCAAAAAGAGTCAGCGCATCCGGCAAGAGCAACAAGGGGTCCGACGGGATCAAATCCTCGAAGGCAATCATCTGCGGCTGCTCCAGTGCGGACTCCAGATGCGAAACGGCATATTCTGCCAGCGCCTGACTGTCAGCCACGCCCTCCGGTCCCACCTGCTTCGGGACCCCCGCCAGCCATGAGGGAAAAAGCAACTCGAAGCGTTTCCGGAAGACCGAACGCCCCAGCGCCCCAAGCCCCGATTCCTCAGATAACAGCACGACGTCCTCGACCAATTCGGAGGCCTCAAGGACCTCGCGGTAGCGTTGCACCGCTTCCGGGTCACTCACATCTTGTAGTGCGATCATGATACGGTCCGCATAGACCGAGTTCATGATCCCGCGAGCGAGTCCCAGTTCCGGTGCCGGTGCCTCGTCGGGAATCAAATCGAGCACGTTGGTCGACACCTTGCCAGGCCAATCCAAACGGGCCAGATACACCGCACTGGCAAGCAAGGGCAGGAGCAGGACAAGCATGGCGATCCAACGACGTCTCATGGCTGCATTGCGTGCTCCGCTTCGGGCTCGAAGAAATAATCCGCCACTTCCGCCTCGCTGAAAGCCTCTGGGAACTCAGCCGCGTCCATCCGTATGCGGATCGAGGAGCGGGCCGACTTGTACAGGTCGATTCCATTCACTTCCCTGGCCGTACCGGTCAAATCGATGCGTTCGTAATCCACGTCGGACTCCGGCTTGGCCACCAACTGAAGACGCCAACCGCCCTCACTGGTGAAGTCGCCATACAAGTCGTAAGTCTGCGCCAGTGCCTGGATATCCAAATTCACCAAGCTGGGAAAAAGCGCCAGACTCCCCCGTCGCGAGGAGCTCTCGGGAATGCGGCGAACATCGGCGTCACCCGATTTTCGGTAATAGGCATAGTCGGCGCCCACATGGACAGCCATGGCCTCCGCGCCGGTGTAAGCCAGGCTCACAGCCCCCTCAGAGGACTTGCGAAAGACCCCGCGGTAAAGCTTGGGTTCCTTACGGAAGGCGAAACTCCGGCTCTCCGTGAACGCGGCGCGCACATTCCCAACCATGCGCAACTCTCGAAACAGGTGCGACCATCCCATTTCCAGATTGCCGGCATCCAAATGGTAGGCCGCCACCGCCATGTCCTCAGGCGCCCCATCCTCTGCGCAGAGAACGAAGGGAAACAAGATTAAAACAAGTAATGCGATATGCCGTGTCATCAACATGCCAGATAAGAGGATCAGGTGCGCGCCTTCCAATGGCGGCGGTGCAGCAACATACGCCAAAGCCCCCCAAATACAAAGGCGAACATCAATCGGAACTGCAAGCCGGTCAGCTTCAGGTTGTCTCGGAGATAGTGAAAATGCGAAATACCGCCTTCTTCCTCGCTGAAATAACGCACCGGCACCTCAACCTGACGCGGCGGCGTCCCGAGCCAGACCATGCGCACGGCCACTTCCGGATCGAAGTCGTAGCCCCGGGCAAAGGAGGTGCGCGTCATCGCCTGGCAGAACGGCCCCAAAGGATACACCCGCATCCCGAACAAGGTGTCGCCGAGTCCACACCACAAGGTTTCCAGATCGGTCCAGAATATCGTCAGCTTACGTCCATATAAACGCGCCTTCGGAACTTCGGAACCAAATACCGGACGCCCCATGACCAGTGCATCCGGCGCCGCCGCCGCTTGATTCAACAGGGGCACAATGTGATCCGCCGGATGCTGACCGTCCGCATCCATGGACAACATATGCGTAAAGCCGGCCTCACGGGCGATCTGCGCCGCGTGGTAAACTGCGGCCCCCTTCCCGCCGTTACGCTCGAGACGCAAGACCTTTAATCCGGAATGCAGTCCGCAAGCCGCATCGAGAAAAGCATCGCTCCCGTCGTCGCTGCCGTCCACCACCACCCAGACGTCGGGCCAGACTGCCAAGGCGGCATCCACCGTCCCCTGCAATCGCGAACCGGTGTTGTAAGAAGGAATCAGGACCAGCGCCCTGAGGTCGTGACTAGACGACATGCCCGGAGCCTCCCACTTCGCGGCTGAAGTACGCCTGCAAGGCCGCATTCATGCTGCGGCTGTCCTCGTAGTCCGCAGGATGAAAGCACTCTCCGAGCTCGAGACGGATACACATCGGCAGTCGGGGGATACGACTGACCGACCACCCCTTGGCAAGCGGCGTGTTGATGTAATGGACCAAAACCGTCTGCAAGGGAACGCCCGACTGTCGGGCAATCGCCACCGCACCCAAGCGAAAATCATTGACCGGCCACTCCAATGTCCGGGTCCCTTCAGGAAAGATCAGCAACTGCTCACCTTCCTGCACCTTGCGTTTCCCTTCCCGGATCATGGTCAGGGGATCCGCATTGCTGATAAAGCCCAGCTGCGCTTCCAGATTTCCCCGCATGAGGGATTGTTTCAAGCTCGCCTTGTAGATGCAGGTGATCCGTGGAAGCTGGCAGTAGAAAAGAAAGACATCGAAGAGCGAGGGGTGGTTCGCCACCAGCAGGGGCTTACTGCCCGAGCCGCGCTCGATCCGCTCGAACCCGACATATTCCAGCCGGAAGAGCCGCACGATACGGAGGATGCGAATAAAGAACCTGGAGCAGTAATGAATACCTTTCTGGTAGAAGGCGACCCGCCAAGGCCCGCGAGGCAAGAGGCAAGTAATCAGGCTGCCGATGTTGAAACAGACCACCAGCAAGACGAAGAGCAGCAGGTAGACGTAGTAAACCACAACCCAAAGCGGCCAAAGCATGTAGTCAACCGACCGGTAGTGATACTTAGCTTGCATGCGCGTCTTCGGAATTCATCGGAAGGAAGTTAAACCACATGTATGGACGTTTTTTCAACTCCACTTCCAGTTGGTGCAGCACTTCCTGGAAATGCAGGTAGCCCGCCTGCAAATCGGCCTTCTTGCTTTCGCCGGTGGGCTCGAATGGACGGCTGCAGAGCACATCGACATGCCCCGCTTCCCCCGGAAATCCGAAGGAAAACACCACCGGCATGCGAAAGAGATGCGCCAAGTGGTAGATCGTCACAGGGAAACGGCGGCGGGCCCCCATGAAATCAAAATGCTGGTGCCGGGAACCGTGTTCTTCGCGGTCACACTGGAGGGCAAGCGACACGCCATCTTCCGCCACCGACTTGAGCGCAAAGAGCAGGGATTCCCCTTCATTGATCCAGACAAATTCAACATACTCGCCGAAGATGCGTTGAAGCAGGGTCAGGTCATAGGCGTTACCGACACGCTGGCGCACCATGCGCACCCGACGGCCGAATTGACCGATCATGCAGCCTGTCAGGTCTGAGTAGCCCACATGGAAGGTGCCAAAGAGGGCCGGACGTTCGGAACGGGCCAGTTCGACAAAGGCCTCCTCCTGCCCATTCGGCACAATGTGGAACTCCGGAACCGGCTGTCCGCGCCCGATCCGTAATTTCGCCACCAGTGACTCCGAAAGTGCGAGGAAATGCCGGAAGATTTCGGCATTTGAAGGCTCATGCCCGAGCGCCAGCCGCAGGTATTCACGCGAATAGGCACGCTGCCGCGGCATCAACCAAAAGGCGATCCATACGCCGAAGCGCAACAGGCCTTGAAACCAGGATGCGGGCAAACAGCGGTCGAACCAGATAATGAAATGGTAACCACCGACTGGCCCCGGATTCCGTAATCTTTTGCTCCCTTTAGTCACACCAATCCAACTCCACCTGCCCCGCTTCAAAGCGGAAGCGTTTCGAGCTACGCGACTGCAAGGCCTGAACAAACTCAGGATAGATCGCGTCGTCGGCTATTGATTCCTCAAGGGCTTGCCAGCGGATACTTCCGATCCGTGCCTCCGGCTCCGGCGAGAGCTCGAGGGCCCAAGCATAATTGTAATCACTGCTGATGGCTAAGTCGCGCAGCCAGGAACCGCGCTCCTCGCCGCCACAGAGGATCCAGTTGGCCCCCTGGCAGAGCGCAGTGCTGTTGAGCGCCCTCAGGAGCAGGTTCTGCCCGTTTGCCAGCGGAAATAATTCACGCACCGGCTGCTTCTGCTGGATCAGGTACTGCTCCACCCCGCTGGGATGGATCGAGGTCTGGAACATCTGAGGACTGGGATAGGGAAAGCTGTCGAGAAAGCGTTCGATCGCACAGGTCTCGGCAAAACGGGTGGCATACACCACACTGCTGTCTTCCGAGATCGGCATCTCTTTCAAGACCTCTGAAAGCATCATGCCCAGATGGGTCATGCGACGGGCCACCCGGCGACCGATCGCCTCACGCAGTCCGGCCAGCGATGCCTCGGCATCCTCTCCGGGTTCCCAAACCGCGACTTTGCGAATGTAAAGCTCAGTCATAGCGGATGCGCATAGCGGCATGGGCGCCACCGAAAGCGTTGGAGGTGAGAATCATTTCGGAGAAATCCGCTGCCGCGAAGGAAGCAGGTTGTACGGAATCCGAGAAGAATGGGCCGCTCGCGCCGACATTGCCGGGCACTCGCCCCTCCCGGACCGCGGCGAGGGCAATGCCGAGCTCAACCACCGCACAGCTACCCAATGTGTGGCCAATACTCCCCTTCCAAGAAAAAAGTGGCGCGCCCGGCACGGAACGGGCGGCGGCTTCGGCTTCCAGCCGGCCGGCTTCTAGGGTCCCGGTGCCATGTCCCTTCACCCAGGCGGCCCCCGGTTCAAGATCTTCGCTGATCTGCTGGTAGATCCGGTCGAAGCCGGAACCATCCGGTGCATTTCCTGTAAAATGGTACATCTCGTTGTAGAGCGCCTGCTTGACGATTCGGTAGGGGCTGGGCGAAGCACCGATGACGACTGCACCAGCCCCCTCCCCCAAACCGATCGAGCCGGTCTCATCCGCCTTGTAAGGCTCCGGCATGCCTCCATTGAGGATCTTCAGGGAATGAAACCCCCCGATGACAAAGGGACTGAGAAAATCGAATGAAAACACCAAGGCCTCTTCGGCTTGGCCGGTCTCGACCGCGCGTTCCGCGAGGACCAAGCCGAGCTGGGCGGTCACACAGGCATGAGAGAGGATCGTTGCGTTTGGCCCCCAAGCAAACAGTCGGCGTAATTCCCGGCAGAGGCCCTCCGGCGTGGCCCAGCGGCGCAGTCCTTGGCGCTGACGGTGCTGACTGCACTGGAACAAATGATCGATCCCGTAGTTGCTGCTGGTAAAAAAGATCGGATAGCGCTCGCTCCCCCAGGGACGGGAGGGCAGACCGGCCACGAGCTGCTCCAGATAACCCAGCCAACGGGGACTGCCGGATCCCGGCAAGTCAGGCATCCAGGCGACTGGAACCGTTTCGTCATCCTCGACATCCGGAACCGGACGCTTTTCCAAGGCAAGCAAGCCGTCAAGCAGCGCACGGCAAGTCTGCTTGGCGTCCCCGAATGCCGTTAAGCTCTCTGCTTGTTGAACATAGACCATGCGGGAATCAGGAAGCCGGGTCCTCGACTGCGTCCGGATGAGCCTTGCGATAAGCCGCTTCGACCTGCTCCGGCGCATGTTCCAGAATGTATTCCGCCAGCACCCGAATCGATTTCAAGGCCTGTCGGGTCTCTTCGCTGCTCTTGATCTTCACACCAAAACGCTTCTCCACCTGCAGGACCAACTCCAAGGCGTCGATCGAATCGAGCCCGAGCCCCTCCCCGAACAGGGCTTCTTCTTCGTCAATATCCTCCAATTCCAAGTCGTCCAAATCCAAGGATTCGACTAGTAGGAATTTTAAACTGCCTATTAAGAATTCTTTTTTGCCCATAAAACTTCGACAAAACGCCACAGGATTGCCGGAAAGACAAATTCTAAATCCATTTCGCACTCACCACCAAGCGACTAGGCGGTTTTGCGCCGCTGGTACTGGATCCAGCGCAGGAGCGCCAGGACCAGGACGATGCCACCGATCACCCACAGGTGCCACAGGCTGAAATGGTCGGGTATGAGCCCCCCGCAAGCGACGACACCTGCCGAGATGATCGCGTGGGTAACCAGAGACACCGTCAGGTACAGGACGAAATCCACCCCCATCAGGGCCGGCAGGTAATTCTGCACAAAAAACGGGGCGCCCGGCACCACCCGGAGCAAGAGGACAAAGCGGAAGGCATTCACCTCGGACAATTCGGGGATCGAATACCCTCGACGGGCAAGCAGGGCGGAAAGTGGTACACGCAACAAATGGCGTGCGAGGTAGTAACTGAGGCTGGTATTCACCAATAAGGCCACACAGCAGTAGAACCAGCCTTCCCAGAAACCGTAGGCCACGCCCGCATACAGGTAGAATGCCGCAATCGGAAAGCCCGCCACCGGAAGGAAACACATGGCAAGAAGGAAGCCCCAGCCCGGCAGCGATTGAAGCGACTCCAACAGCTGATTGACGTCGAAATCCAGACGGTAGAGCCAGTACAAGCCGGCCCCAAGGATCAAGCCGAGGGCCAGCAAGCGCAGGAAAATGGAGATTCGTTCTCTCAAGGTACCAGGACTTCTGTTTGAAACCGAACCGCACACAGCAGGCGGATAAAAAGCAAGAGAGGATTTGCTTCAACCGGAATTGGCAAACACAATCCTTGGACTTCCTCGACCACTGACCAAACCATGCAATCTGCATCCACGTACGATTATGACGTTTTCATTATCGGTGGCGGCCCTTCGGGCAGCACGGCCGGCGCCTATCTGGCACAACAGGGTAAGCGCGTCCTAATCGCGGAAAAAGGGCCGTTTCCCGCCTACCGGATCGGGGAATCAATGCTACCGAACGGCAACCGCCTCTTCCGAAAGGCCGGATCTTGGGACAAGGTCGAGGCCGGCGGCTTCATCCAGAAACTGGGCGCCGAGTTCGAAACGGGGGACGGGCGCTACCGCGTGCACAATGTCTTCCGGAACGGCCTGCAGCCGGACTTGCCCTACAGTTATCAGGTCGAGCGGCCCCGCTTCGATCAGCTCCTACTGGAGCATGCGGCGGACTCCGGAGCATCGGTCGATCAGACCGCCGACATCCGCAAAGCGGTCGCCCTCGACCAGGGGGGCTATCGACTGGAAGCGGCCGATGGACGTAGCTGGACTGCCAAATGGCTGATCGATGCCTCCGGACGCCGTTGCTTCCTGGGCCGGCAATGGAAGCTGCCACAATCCCCCAATCCTTACCCCTCCCGCATCGCCGTCTACAATCATTTCGAAGGCGTCCACCGACGCCCCGCGCCGGACGACGGCAATATCATCGTCACACGGCGCAAAGGCGGCTGGTCCTGGCACATCCCGATCAATGAAAGCACCACATCGATCGGCATGGTCACGCTCACGGAAGACTTCAAACGCTCGGGCATGAGTCCCGAAGATTGGTTTCGCCATTGCGTTAGCCAGAGTCCGGTCGTGCAGCAGCGCCTCGAAAATGCCCGTACCCTGACCGAATACCGCACCACCGTCGACTATTCCTACATGTATGACAGCTTCGTCGGTGACCGCTACTTTCTGACCGGGGATGCCGCCACCTTCAGCGACCCGATTTTCTCCGCCGGAATCTACCTCGGTATGGAGTCCTCACTGCTGGCCGCCGACATGCTTCTGAAGGCGGAGGCCACCGGACGCGCACTCACGCCCAGGGAACAGACGCATTACAACAACGAACTGGGCAAAAGCACACAGATCATGCGTGAGTTGATCGACACCTACTATAACGACAGCGGCTTCGCGGTCTTCATGAATCCGACCAACAAGTTCCAGCTCTTTGCCGCGGTCAATACCATCGTGGCAGGCAACACCCGGCCCGGCTTCGGAGTCCGCTGGCGCTACGCCCTCTTTCGCCTGATCTGTCGCCTCAACAAAAACTACCGGATCGTACCTGCGGTCCTAAAATAGAACCAACCGCACTCAGGCAACACGCTCTGTCCGTCTCCGGCTAAGACGCTCGACCGAGGGAAGAATACAGCGATACCCCTGGGTCCGCAAGCCCTCCAGCACCCGCTCAATCGCACGCACCCGAACCTCGGGCGCGACATCCGGGCCCTCGTGCATCAGCAGGATCGCCCCCGGACGCACATTCTTCAGGCTATGCGCCACGATGGCATCCGGATTTTTGCCAACCCCGTCCCCGCTGCGCACGGTCCAAGCGACACAAACCAAACCCCGGCGCTTCAAACCGCCAGCCAGGAAGAAATTCTTGATTCCGACCGGCGACCGATAGAGCCGTACCACGCGTCCGGGCTGGTTGAGCACGCTCAGCGCCCGGTCCAGTTCATGTGCGACACGCTTACGGCCGGCGTACCAGAAATCGCATGTCGGGTGCGTGTGGGTGTGGCAGCCGATCGAGTGCCCCCGCCGCAGCACCTCCTTCACCAATTCGGGATTCCGGGCCGCCCGTCGACCGATCATAAAGAAGGTCGCTTTGGCCTCATAACGGTCCAGCAGTTCCAACAGTTGCGGCGTATCCACCGGATCCGGGCCGTCGTCGATGGTAAGCCAGACCTCCTTGCCTGTCGGCCGGAAGCTGCGAACAACGTCACACATCCCCTGCCAGCCGGGAATGAGCATGTGCGCCACCACCCAAAAGCCGCCGGCGAAAAAGAGGCAGACCCCTAGTGCATCCAGATCCGTGCGCCACAGCAGAATCAAGCCGGCCGCCTTTAACAGCAAGCATTGCAGGAGGAGCCACCACTTCATGATCATCTTACCATGGCACCTTCAACCGCCGCATCCATCCCAGATTTAAGTAAAACACCGTGATGCCGAGCAATACCCCGAAAACCAGGTCGATAAACACATGCTGCCGTGTGCTGATCGTCGAGAGCACAATCGCCAGTCCCCATAAGCCTCCCGCCCACTGCCACCGGCGTCGCACGTTCAAGTGACGCTGCAGCGCCCACAACCAAAGGCCCCCAAAGACCGAATAGCTTACATGCATGGACGGACAGGCATTCCCCGACAAATCGGGACTTTTAAGGAAGGAAAAGAACGAAGGATAAGCATCCCAGTCCACCCCCCACTCGGGAACTTGGGTCGGGTACAGGATAAAGACCGTAAATCCCAGCACGGCCATGAGCAAGGCACCTAGAAAAAGATGCCAGAGCGTGCGGCGCGAAGCGATGAGAACAGACGGCAGGCAGATATAGAACCAGAGCGAAAAATAGATCCACACCGTCCATGGAAGCAGCGGAATCCAACGATCCGGCGCCAGGACCGGCATTTGCCGGACCGGAAAGACAGGGTGTGCCATGACATAGAAATACGCCACAAAGAAGGTGCTAATGACCACCGTGTGCCCGAGGGCCTTGGTCCAAGGCAGTGCTTTGTAACGCTTCGATGCTTCCGACGACATCGCCACATCTCTGTGTAGCTTTTCCTCAAATACAACCCGGAAAGGTATTTTGCCGGACTCCCTCTTCGCGACGGCCATTCAGCGGTTATCGTAGCCCGGTTCGTCCGATTGCGCTTTCAAAGCCGTCTCGCGGTTGCGCCGGTTGTCCTTCTGCATGCTGAAATGTAGCCAAAGGCCGGCCCCGAAGACCAGAACAACGCCGAAGCTAAGCAGCAGCAGAAAGAAGAAGATTGATTGCATACTGGAACTGCCTAGCGCCGTCTAAAGGCATCACGCATGGCATAGGAATCCACCGACTCAGGCAAGGCCCGCCCCGTCGCGTATGTGTAGAGATAGGCCTTGAAGATAAAGTCCGCCGTGCTGCTGATCGCCAGGGTCAGGAAGAAGAGAGGTACGGTCACAGCCAATGCCACAACCGGGGTCGCCGTCATGAACAGGAAGACACCCAGCGCAATCACCGGCAAGGTGATCAGGAAAGAAAAGGTTCCCAGAGAGAAATTACCAGTCAAGGCGGTGCCCCAGGTGTCCTTCAGTGTGCGCATCGAACGCTTGAATGCCTCAATCGGGCCGACACCGTCAGTCACAATCACGGGTACAACGAAGTATGTCAGCGCGGTCCAGGCCGAGCCCAGCAAGGAGGCCACAATCCGGCCGATCTTGTCATTGCGCTCCAGCGCTTTCAGCAGCATGCCGACCACGGCAGAAACAAGCGCCCAACCGAAGATCGCATGGATCCGCTTGATCGCGAACGATAAACCAAAGGCGATTGTCCCCTCTTCCCCCTCAAGGATGCGCATCACCGAGGCCACCAGAGCGGTGTTGAAGAACACGATGACGAAGTAATTGCAGAAATAGAACAGGAACATCGTCACATACATGCCGACCTCTTGCGACTGCCCGGCCGCGCCGTCACCGTCGGCCGCTGCCATCCAAGCTTCCAACTGCCCCGTCTGCCAGAGCGGAAGCAGAAAGCTGGCCACGACCATGAGGCTCGCGATCGATGAAATGACCGGAAAAACGATCAGGTGCTTATGGTCCCAGAGTGTGCTGTAGCTCAGCTTCGCAAACTCCCAACTGCGTGCCCAAGTTTCGAAAAACATAGACCGGACCTATGTAAATAACGTGATTATGGCAATAGTAGATTCGACCCTTGAGAACTGGCAATCAGAACGCCAGCTCAACAGGGACCCGTCAGTCGGGCTCCGGTCCGAGTCGCTTCAGCTGGAACACATAAGCCAGGATGAAGCTCATGACCGCCATCTCTCCCCCATCCTCGAAAATCGCCATAAACCCGCGTATCCGGGAAAGCAGGACATGCAGCATGTCTGCAACCACACCGAAAAAGAAGAGACAGAACAGCAAGCCCAACAGCTGGATGGCAACTTGACGGTTGCGGTGGTCGGCCGTCAGGCAGCCCAAGCCGATGTTGAAGAGAAAGCCGAGCCCGATCACGCCGACCACGATCAATTCCCCGTAATCTGCCGCGCGAAACCCGTGCGCCTTTTCAATTCCGAAGGTTTCCACCAGCCACAGGCCCAGTGTTTCGTGGATGCGCAGCGCATCATCGCAGAAGAAATAAACAAACAACAGGGCGAATACATAATAGAGCCATTGCTTCCGTTGTATCGCAACGGTAAGCAGCAGGCAGGCTAGCCACAGCTCCTTTGTATACTGGTAGAATTCCGCATAGCTACGGTCCTCTTCCAAGGAGAAGACAGGCCGCATACCCAATTCCCGGTAAAAACAGAGGTGCAGGATAATAAAAGCCAAATCGCCGAGCCACAGGAGGTAGAGCAAATCCCGGCTTGCGCCACGGGGCCAAAGCCAGGGGCCGGGATCGATGAACTGTGAGAGGCGCATGGTGAACGACGGGCTGATTCCAAGGTGCAAACAGATACGAAGAATGCAAGCCAGCTCCCACCACTATCGCATTCCGCGTTAGCTCAGCGCCGCTTTTTGGGCAAGCCCTTGGCGTTGTAGACAGCTTTCGACTTTCTCGCTTTTTTCGGTTTTGCCTTCGCTGCGCCACCGGAACCACCACCATGCTTTCCGCTTTGCAGCACCTCGATCTGGTCCCGGATCAACGCCGCCTTTTCAAATTCCAGCTTGCGGGCCGCCTCCAGCATCTCCTCCTCCATCTCGGCAATGACCGAAGCCACATCGCGATCGTCGGATTCGGCCAGGCTCTGCAGCGGGTCCTCCGTCTGCTCGTAACGCTTGCCCGGAGCGTGCAGGCTCTCATCAATACTTCGCTTTACGCCGCGTGGCGTGATCCCGTGCGCCTGATTGTAAGCCAGTTGCTTCTCGCGGCGATAGCCGGTCGTTTCCAGAGTCGCCTTGATCGAGTCGGTGATGACATCCGCATAAAGAATGACTCGTCCCTTTTCGTGACGCGCCGCCCGCCCTGCGGTCTGGATCAGGCTGGTCGCGCTACGCAGAAAGCCCTCCTTGTCCGCATCGAGGATGGCAACCAGGGCCACCTCCGGCAGGTCGAGCCCTTCTCGCAACAAGTTCACCCCGACCAGCACGTCGAACTCGCCCTTGCGCAAGCGCCGCAGGATCTCCACCCGTTCGATGGCGTCGATATCCGAATGCAGGTACTCAACCTGCAGGCCGGCCTCGCGCAGGAAGTCGGTCAGGTCCTCCGACATGCGCTTGGTCAGGGTCGTCGCCAAGGCGCGCTCGCCCTGCTCGGCCGCCGCACGCACCTCCCCGATAAAGTCTTCCACCTGTCCCTTGATCGGGCGGATCTCCATCGGCGGATCCACCAAGCCCGTCGGACGAATCACCTGCTCGGCAACCATTCCGGAGACATCGTATTCGTGCTGCGCCGGTGTGGCCGACACATAAATCGTCTGGCCGGTGATCGACTGGAATTCCTCGAAAGTCTGCGGACGATTGTCGAGGGCCGAGGGCAAACGGAACCCGTACTGCACCAGACGCTCCTTCCGGGCACGGTCGCCATTGTACATCGCCCGCACCTGCGGTATGGTCACGTGGCTCTCGTCGACGAAAAGCAGGAAATCCTTGGGGAAGAAATCGATCAGGCAGAATGGACGCTCGCCCGGCTTGCGGCCGGAGAGATAGCGCGAATAATTCTCGATCCCGGTGCAAAATCCCATTTCCTGCAGCAGCTCGATATCATACTCGGTACGCATCCGGATCCGCTGCGCTTCCAGCAGCATGTTCTGCGATTCGAACCAGGCGATCCGCTCGTCCAGTTCCTCGCGTATCCCTTTCACCGCCCGCTCGATTTTATCCTTCGGCGTCACGTATTGAGTGGCCGGATACAAATGAAACATCTCCAACTTTCCACCGGTTTCGCCCGTCACAGGATCCAGCTCGAAAATACTTTCCAACTCGTCGCCCCAGAACTCGATACGGATGGCGCTCTCCATATAGGCGGGATAGACATCCACCACGTCCCCACGTACCCGGAAAGTGCCGCGCTTGAAGTCCACATCGTTGCGGTTGTATAAGACCTCGACCATCCGGGCCAGGAAATCGTCACGCGAAAGCTCCATTCCCGTCGTAAGGGGAATCATCATCTCCTTGAAATCCTCCGGCGAACCCAGACCGTAGATACAGGACACGCTGGCCACCACGATCACATCATTGCGACTGATCAACGAAGAGGACGCGGCGATCCGCAGGCGCTCGATCTCGTCGTTGATCGAGGAGTCCTTCTCAATGTAGGTGTCGGTCTGCGGGATGTAGGCTTCCGGCTGGTAGTAATCGTAGTAGCTCACAAAGTACTCCACCGCATTGCCGGGAAAGAAGGCCTTGAATTCGGAATACAACTGCGCCGCCAGGGTCTTGTTGTGCGAGATAATCAGGGCCGGGCGCTGCAGTTCCTGAATGACATTGGCCATGGTGAAGGTCTTTCCCGACCCCGTCACCCCCAACAGTGTCTGGTACTTGTTCCCCCCTCGCACCGATTCAACCAACTGCCGGATCGCCTCCGGCTGGTCCCCCTGCGGCCCGTATTCACTGCTGATCTTGAAATCCACACCCCAGAGAAAGCCATGTCTGCGCTTTCTGCAAGCGGATCGTACAGTGCGGCGCCATTGCCCGGTTGAAGCTACGTCCGATAGCTCCAGCCTTTGTCGTCGTGATAGACCATCAGCTTGGTCATCCCTCCGTCGACCGTGAGATTTTCGCCCGTAATGAAACTGCTCTTCGGATCACAGAGAAAAAGGACGGCGTTGACGATATCGGCGGGATTGCCCACGCGCCCGGCCGGGTGCTGGCCGGCATCGGCACCGTCGAATGTAGAACCGCTGGTATCGATCCATCCCGGTGAGATCGCATTGACCCGCGCCTTGCCCGCGAGCGTCACCGCCATCGCATGCGTCAGCGCACTGATGCCCCCCTTGGCCGCGGTGTAGCTTTCCGTGTCGGACTGGCTCATCCGCGAGCGGGTGGATGCAATATTCACAATGCTGGCGCCCGGATTCAGGTGCTCCATGAACAGCTGCGTCAGGTGGAAGGGCGCACTCACCCCCACCCGTAGCACATAATTGAAGTCCTCGTAGGTACAGGTCTCCAAGCCGCCCTTCGAGAGACAGGCATTGTGGACCAGGTAATCGATCGAACCATAGTCCGCGATCACTTTGCCCGCAAAGGACCGAAGCACCTCGGCATCGGCGATATCACCCACAAAATAGTCATTGTCCTGCCGGTCGATGGTGCAGACCGAGACTCCCTGTGCGGCAAAGGCTTCACAAATCGCCTTTCCGATCCCCTGTGCGCCCCCGGTGACAACTGCGACTTTTGAGCTTTCTTTCATCTTCTTGACGAATCCGAATACCCTGACGGCCTTTTGAAATCAATTGGATTCGAACCGATCTTATACCGAGTCCAACAGGGACGCTCCCAACCAGGACTCCGGCCAAATGCGCAACTGCACCTCCCCATGCTCCACCACAGCATAGGCCGCCTGCGCGAAGTCGATGCAGAACGACTTGCCCTTCTCATGCGGACTCGGACAGCGGGTATGCCCGACAATTTGAGGCAGCTCCAAGGCATCCTCAAACTCCTGGTTCCAATCCAGCCAAATGGGCCCGCCATAGGGAAGCAGTCCGCCCCGGGCCCGCCCCGCCGCAAAAATCGGATTCTCGGATTCCTTGTAGATATTTCGCATCGCCTTTTTCCACTGCTGCCGCAACCAGCGATACCGCGCCCCCCGGTCCGGCAGCTCCGAAGGCCACCAGTCCGGATGCACTCCTGCGTGCGAGAACAGCCAGCCGTCAAGCAAGACCGCGACTTCAAGCCCACGCCAAAACTCGGCATCCCAGATTGCATTGATGATTTCAGCACGTTCCAAGGTCGTCTGCGGCAGCCAACTCCCGATGATCTGGTTCGGCCGCCCCCGCTTGCGCAGACAAGCCGGCCGCAAGGCATAGTAAGGGAGATCGTGGTTGCCGCAGATCAGGTGCAGCTTGTCTCCGAGAATCTCCTTCATCCCGACCAGCGTACCCGCCATTTGCTTCAGATTGTCCGCGTCGGGATTCACCTCGCCATGCGGGTCGAAGTAGTCCCCCAGACAGATCACCTTGTCGAACTCCGCCGTATCCTCGACTGCGAGGATGTATTTCAGGAAACCAAGGTTCTCATGCAGATCCGGGATAACGAGTAGTTTCATTCAAGCTTGGGTTAGAGATCGGGGCACACTCGGAATGAGACGTGCCTGCGTTCAGCTATCATACACTGCTGTCAAGCCCGCTTCGATACTATTCGACGACCCGTCCATAAAATCCAAATCAGAAGGCCCGCTTTGACGGAATAAACATCCAAGTCCGCAACTTCGAGCTTGATGCTTTCACCTAAGCGTGAACCCTCTGATCAAACGTTGCATCATGAATCGAGCCATGCCTGAAATTTACAAAAACCCAAGCGCAGACCTCCAAGCGCGGATCGACGATCTGCTCGCACGCATGACGCTGGAAGAAAAAGTGGGCCAGTTGATGCAGCTGGACGGCGGACGCCTTGATCTGGACCACATCATCCACCGTCAGCACGTGGGCTCCCTCCTCCACTGCCAGAACGAACGCGCACTGGAAGCGATCGAAATGGCCGCCAAGACCCGCTTGGGGATACCGCTGCTCTTCGGGGACGATTGCATCCACGGACACTCCTTTCATCCGGGTGCAACGATTTTCCCGACCCAACTCGCCATGGCGAGCAGTTGGAATTCTGAATTGATCGAGGCAAGCGCACGGGTCACCGCCAAAGAGGTCTGCCTGACTGGGCTCAAGTGGACCTTCTCCCCGGTCCTCTGCCTCACCCGCGACCTGCGCTGGGGCCGTGTCGGCGAAACCTTCGGAGAGGACCCCTACCTAATCGGCGAATTTGCCTGCGCCATGATACGCGGCTACCAGGGCAAGGGCCTGACCGACCCGGAGGCAATCCTGGCCTGCGCCAAGCACTACGCAGGCTATTCCGAAACACAGGGTGGCCGCGACGCATCGGAAGCCGACCTCAGCCGGCGCAAGTTGCTCTCCTACTTTCTGCCACCGTTCGAACGGGCGGCCAAATCAGGCTGCCTCTCCTTCATGACCGGCTACCAGTCCATCGAGGGCCAACCCTCCACCGCAAATCGCTGGTTGCTGCATGAGGTACTGAAAGAACAATGGGGCTTCGACGGCGTGCTCGTAACCGACTGGGATAATGTTGGACGCATGCACTGGGAGCAGAAAATCGTCCCCGACATCAAGGAAGCCGCGGCACTCGCGATCAAGAGCGGCAACGACCTGATGATGTCGACCCAGAGCTTCTTTGAAGGCGCACAGGACGCCTGCCGTGAAAGTCTGGTTTCGGAAGCCGAAATCGACGAGGTGGTCAAACGGGTGCTATCCGTCAAATTCCGTATGGGACTCTTTGAGGATCCGGGCCGTCCGGATCTCGAAAAGCAAGCGCTAGTCATCGGCTGCGAGGCCCACCGCAAGGTCAACGAAGCCATGGCCCGCGAATCCCTCATCCTCCTGCAAAACGACGGCCTGCTTCCGCTCGATTCGAAGGCGCTCAAAAAGATCGCCGTGATCGGCCCCAACGCCGACGACGCCCAAACCCAACTCGGCGACTGGGCCGGGGCTAGCGGACAAGTCGAGTGGATTGCGGACGGGCACCCACGGGCCTGTACCGTGACCGTGCTGGACGGGATCCGTCGCTTCGCCCCAGAAGGCTGTGAAGTCAGCTACCGGATAGGGGCCGATATCACCGCAAGAGCGGTAACGGAGGAGGATGCTTACGATGACGGACAGGTCCGGCGCAGCGGCAATGTGATGGCCGATCCGGACCCGGCTATGATTGAAGCCGCGGTCAAGGAGGCCGAAGGCGCGGATGTCGCGGTTGTTGTCGTAGGCGACAACATCAACCTGATCGGCGAGCAACGCTCGACCGCTACCCTGGAACTTCAGGGCGGCCAGCTCGAACTGCTTCAGGCGCTCTCCAAGACGGAAACCCCGATGGTGGTCGTGCTGATCAACAGCAAGCCTCTCGTCCTGCCCAAGTCCGTGCAGGAGGCTGCCGCCATCATCGAAGTCTTCAATCCCGGGATGATGGGAGGCCAGGCAATCGCAGAAGCGATCTTCGGAGCGTTCAACCCCTCCGGCCGCCTGACCATCTCGATCCCCTTCCATGTCGGCCAACAGCCAATCTTCTACAGCCAGGTGAGAGGCCAGCACGGCAACCGCTACGCCGACCTGACGCAAGAACCGCATTTCGCATTCGGCTATGGTCTCAGCTACACCAGTTTTGCCTATTCGGAACTGAAAATCGATAATACAGGCCCCCTGACAGAGAGTGACACGTTGCAATTCAGCGTCTGCGTGACAAACACCGGCAGCCGTGCCGGACGGGAAACCGTGCAGGCCTATGTGTCCGACCTGGTGACCTCTGCCACCTGGGTGAACAAGGAGCTCAAGGCATACAAGCAAGTGGACCTGGAACCGGGCGAACAACAGTGCGTCGAGCTCAGCCTGCCGGTTGCCAGCTGCAGCATGGTCAACCTCGACTGCCAACGCGTGGTCGAACCCGGTGATTTCGAACTGCAGGTCGGCTCCAGCAGCCGCGATGTCGACCTGCTCAAGCAAACCTTCACCGTAGTCGCCGGCCACTAAACCAACGGAGGCAGGGCGTCCCGCCCTGCATACACTCGACCCAGGCATAAGAAAGCCCCTTCGGTCTCGAAGGGGCTTAATGCCAAAGTGGTGGTGGGAGCCGGATTGGCTCGCTACGCTCGGTCCTGCGGACCCATCCCTAGGGGATGCCCCATCTCCGCTGCGCTCCGTCGAACCAGCAGCTGGTCCTCATCCGGCTCAACGGGCATAAGAAAGCCCCTTCGGTCTCGAAGGGGCTTAATGCCAAAGTGGTGGTGGGAGCCGGATTCGAACCATCTCCCCAAAACGCGCAAAGCCTTGATAATAAGCAACAAGACTCCAGCCCAAAAGAGCCTTGGACTGATATAGGGACTGATCCAGCCCTAGCCCGCGTAAATACTGCGTGGAAAGACCTATCGGAGACCTTGAAGGCGGCGATTCTGTTGATCGTCGAATCAGCGGAACGAAAGGAGGACAAGTGATTGCTTCCATTTCAAGACTTCCGAGCAAGGTTGACACTCTCCCCACCTGTATGAATGGAACTTCATACAAAGATATAAGACACATTTCCGAGATCATCAGACAGGATCTCGCGAACCAGTTGCCTAGTGGGGCTGGAACGGTGCCCGAAGGGCAGGCTTTAGCGACAGCGGCCCGTGATTGCTTGCAATCTATCTCGCGGGCAAAGCCAGTGGAAGGGGGCCCCACGGCCGACAAGGTAGAAAGGCCCAAAGAGTGAAAACCACCTACCTAAAACCTTTCGTTCCCACCTCATGGTTTCACCCCGTTGGCATTTACAAGGTCCTTAAGCGCTTCTGGGATCGCTTACCCAACGTAGCTGGCTGCCTCTTTGCCACCTTCACCATCGACCGTGAAGCCATGCGCGCCCAAGGCTACGGCCCCTCCGAGGCCTTCGATATTACCCGCGACCGAATCCGCAAAATCTTCTACGAGCTGCGCCAAGGCGTCGAATGGAAAGGCAAGCTCTACAAGATCAACTCGGAATACTGCACGAAGGTCGAATTCCACAGCGACGAAGAAGGCTGGCCCCACTTTCACTGCATCTGGCTGACCCGTCGATTCGTGCCGGCTGAGTTGCTCGCCCACCTCTGGAGCTACGGACGAACCAACGTCAAGCGGATCAAAAACGACGATTTTCACTACCTGCTCAAATACGTCTGCAAGGGCGGACAAATCCCCGAGTGGGTGCAAGACCGCAAACGCCTGCGCATCTTCCAGCCCTCACGCGGCTTCCTCAAACCAGACCCCAACAAGCGGGAAACTAAAAAGAAGGAAACCGAAGGCCTGAAACGCCACACAAGCACGCTCCGTGAACGCCTCAACAAGTGGGAGCGTCTCGCCCTCATCGTGACCGAAAACACCGAGAAAGCCTACAAGGAAGTCCGGCAGGTCATTCTATACGCTCCATTCAAAAGCATTTTCGACCGTCTGATTCTCTCAGTCGCCCTAGATGGTCGATACATGGGCGACCATAAAATCAAAATCAATAAACCAAAGGAACTATATCCATGGATACTAAACCTGCATCAAAACCCGCTACCAACCGACTAGAACAAAACGGCCTCTTCGTTCGTGGTGTAGCGATCTCAAACACCGCCCTCAAGATCACCAAGAAAGACGGGGGCATTCTAGCCCTAGTGAAGCATGAACTGGCTCTCGAGCCCGGCACAATCGTGCTGCAACAGTTCATCGACCCGAAGGACAACCCGCAAATCTCCATCGAAGGCGACCAAGTGACCAGATTCCCCAAGCTGGAGCTCTACAAGCCCTATATGGCTAAGGTTGGACGCATGGAGGAAATTCGAGGGCAGCAGACCGCGACCTCTTGGGAAGCCATAGTCTAGTAGTAGCAAAGCAAAAGAGGCCCCACGACGGAGGCACACGCGGCGCGTGTGCCCCGCCGTGAGGCCCTTTCCTTGTTTACACAGTTAATAATTGTCCCAGAGGCTCAGACCGCTCTCCCTCTAACCCCCTTTAGGTTTGCAATTGCTCTGCCACGTTACTAGGATCGTCTTCGTTAATACGAACAAGGCTGAAAACAACGCCGCTTCGCGGTCGTGATTTCGCCTGTTCGTAAGATTTTTAAGTGTGACCTATAATACTGTTCGATGAAAGAATGAAGAAAGCAATATCAGCATTAACCATACTCATCGTTTCAGTGGTTCGCAGTGCTGAGCTGCCGATATCAATCAAAGCTCTTATTCCGCGACATGCTGACATAACATGGCAGTCCACAATCGAACGGGATGAAAAAGAAAAAATATCGGTCTTCTACTGTCTGCCAAAGTTAGGCAGGAATGACGTCGCTAAGTATCTTGAGATTTTTGAGCTAGAAGGGGATGGTGCTGCGAAGCGATTAGACCGGATCTACCTTGGAGGCCGGGGAGCATGCTCAATCGATGAAATTAAAGAGAATGGAGAGGCGATACTTATCCATGTCCGAGAGCATCAAGGTTCTGATTCGATCTCCACACCCACTAAAGAAGCAATAATTACCATTAGATACAGGGCCCTCCCAATCTCGATCTCCAAGACTTACACAAATGAATGATCGAACAATAGGAGGTGATCAACGGCTGAAGCCGTGCTCACTCCAAACGTTCGAAGAAAGAAATGAATCGTAACCCATTCAGAAAAGCCCATCTTGCCTATTGGGTAATCACACTTGTTGGGCTGACTTACTTCTTCTACTTCTACACAAGCACCCATCCTAAGATTCCAACAGCCATCACAGAGGAGGTTGAAAAAAGGATAAAAGAAGGAGGGGAAGAATACTTGAAGTCTATCCCTGTTCATGATCCACATAACATACTGAATGAAAATGAATCCTTCAGGGTTACTCGATTTGATGACCGTATGGACATTCTCACTGTCTCATTCAGGCATAAGGAAATAAAGAACCTAACGGCACTGATAAGCTTCGGACGCTTTGGGGAACTCGAACCAACCATCGCATTCGGATTGATTAAAACTGGGTTCGAACCAAGCGGTGGTATCAACTCCGTTCGCGCTGCTCACTCCGAAGATACACCTTAACGTTAGGCAACGAGCAGAAACCCATCGGTTAAGCGCTGGCACTCTTAGCATTCAAAAGCATACGAGAAGCTTACAAGACACATGTTTAATTCGTTGACAATGCTTAATCAGCTTATTCATTTCAACGAATGAAAAACAAAAAAAGACCGCCTAGCCCCCAAGAACTTCTCAAAGAGGCAGAAGAAACTTTCACCACGCCTGACCTAAGGTCCTATGCAGATGTGATCATGACATTGCGGGATAAGGGTCTATCTTGGCGCAATATTGCCAGTTGGCTTTGTGAACGAAACATCGAGTGCACCTACAACGAGGTCTATTACATCGGACGCCAAGTAGCACTCGATCAGGCGGCCAGAGAGGCAGAACGCCAGAAGTTCATTGAAGAACACGGCTTTGACCCATGGGCCGAGGAAGAGGATGACTCACAGTTTGAGCATGATCCCGTCGAAGCACTCCGGCGAAAGCTAGACAGGGAAAAGGAAGATGAGGATCGCTTTAGTGAAGAGGAGGACAACCAATTCCATGAATAGCCCATCCGATCGCCTGCTACGTATCGAGGAACTCATTGAACGTCTGAGTATTTCTCGCCGAAGCATCTACCGATTGATTGCTGATGGAGAATTCCCACGTCCGATCCCAATAGGAAGAGCAGCACGCTGGTGCTTGAGTGACGTTGAAAATTACCTCGAAAGACTCAAACAACAAAGAAGCCTAGCAAAATGACCGTCCGGAAGCGCACACGTCGAATAAAAGGGAAGCTAGTATACGATCGTAATTACACTGGCTTCTTCTGCCTACCTTGGGAGTTCAAGGAGCGCAGTGTCGCGCTTAAGACCTCGGATAAGCAAATTGCAGAAAAGCGTCTCCGCGAATACGTCAACGTCCTAGAACGTGAGCGGGAAGGTGAGGACATCCCCTCGCACCTCTGGGGCGCTCCCAAGAAGGAAATCACTGCCCTTCTTATTGAATACCTCGAACTGCTAGAATCCAAGGAACGAGGGGAAAAGCACATCAACGGAGTTCGCGTGCATATAGAACGGCTTATCAAGGAATGCAGATGGACCTCCGTCGACTCGATCAGCCAACGCACCTTTGAAGCTTGGCTCGCCTCCAATCCCCTCACCCTTCGAACCGAGAAGCCACTTTCAGCCAAGACAAAGAAGGAGTACCAAAGCGACCTTCAAGCCTTCTCCTCATGGCTCACAACTAGCCGCATTCTCAAGGAAGACCCGCTTAAGTATCTCAAGCCGATTAAGACCAAGGGCAAAGAAACCAAGAAGCGCCGAGTCTGGACCTTCGAAGAAGTCAGCCAGTTTCTGGCAACTCGCCCTGGTGGCAAAGTCGATTACCGGAGCGCTGTCTTGCTTCTATTCAAAACCTCCCTCCGCAAATCTTCCCTGCAAAACCTGCTCTGGGCTGACGTGCACATAGACACGGATTCGCCTTACATCGAGATAAGGGCCGAGAACAATAAGAACGGGGAACGCCTTGTTCGTCACATCGATTTGGAAACAAAAGAAATCTTTGAGGCCATGCGCCCCGTAGACTGGAAGCCTGAGAACAAGGTCCTCCCCTACAAGATTCCCAATACGACCCGCCTACAAAAGGACCTGAAGGCCCTCGACATCCCATATTGGACTGAAATCGGCCAAATCGACTTCCACGCCTTCAGGCACACAACCGCCACACTTTTCTCCCAGATCGGAGCCCCTACCGCGTTCGTCCAAATGCTCCTAGGCCACAAGACAAGGGCCATGGCGGACCGCTACACCGTAAAGAACGGCTTAGACTTTAGCGGCGAGTTGTCTAAGCTAGAGCCCGTTTTTAAGGACAGAAAATGGACCGGTATATGGACTGATTCTCCAGACTTTTCGGGTCATTCGGAGGCACAAGCTGACACAAGAGAAGGCCCCTTCGAAAATTCGCAAGTCGTTGCTGCTGGCACGTCTAGGCATAAGAAAGCCCCTTCAGTCTCGAAGGGGCTTAATGCCAAAATGGTGGTGGGAGCCGGATTCGAACCAGCGAACTCGTACGAGAACAGATTTACAGTCTGCGTGCTTTGGCCGCTTGCATATCCCACCGGTTGGAGGAAAAGCGAGGACTGTAGAGCCGGAGAGAAGCTTGCCAAGTCATTTTTTTGAATTTCTTCCGTGCATTTGTGTTTCTCTTTTGCCTAGCTGGAAAACTTATGCCGCGTGAACCGTTTAGTTTGAAGAATCTGCCAAACTGGATGCGGGGCCGTTTTGATGACGCGCAACGTTTCCTGATGCTCTGCATCTGTGCCGGGGTAATCTGCGGCTTGATCGGAGTCAGTTTCCACCTAGCCATCCACTTCGTGTTTGAGGGACTCTTCGAGCTTTACGAGGGATTTGGGATGGGGGTCTGGTCCTATCTGGCGATGGCTTTCTCCCCGGCGGTCGCCGGTTTGATCGTGGGATTGATGATCCGCTACGTTTCCCCGACCGCCAGTGGTTCGGGGATTCCGCAGACCAAGGCGGCCTATTACCAGAAGTTCGGGGTGATCAAGATATCCGAAGCCTTCTGGCGCTTCATCATCGGCACGATTTCGGTGGGCATGGGGAACACCCTGGGCCGTGAAGGCCCGACCGTCCATATCTGCAGCGCGGTCTCCTCCAAACTCGGACGAATCTTCGGTCTGGGCAAATTGCGGGTGCAGGCCATGGTCCCGGTCGGGATGGGCGCCGGCATCTCCGCAGCCTTTAATGCGCCGGTCGCGGCCATTACGTTCGTCTTTGAAGAGCTGCTGGACAATTTCAGTAGTAAGGCCCTCGGGGGGATCCTCATTGCCGTGGTGGTCGCCGCGGTCGTGGAACGCACCTTCCTCGGCGAGCACGGCGCCCTTCAGGCCGACAACGAGTTCTTCCATACGTCCTGGTGGATGCTGGTCTGCCTGCTGCTCGGCCCCGCCGCCGCACTGCTGGGACATGCCTTTACCAGCATGCTCCTCTGGCTCCGGGCCCGCTTCAAGCAATGGCAACAAATGCCCTCCTACCTGAAACCGGCTCTCGGCGGCCTCAGCGTCGGTCTGTTCGGGATCTCGGTCCTGGTACTGAGCAATGGCCACCACGGCGTCTTCAGCATCGGTTATGACGACTTGAACGGCGCCCTCAACGGCGAGTTGGTCTGGAAGGTACTCCTCTTGCTCCTGGTCGGCAAATTCTTCGCCACCATCATCTGCTACGCCTCCGGTGCCAGCGGTGGTATTTTCGCCCCCGTCCTCTTTATCGGCAGTATGCTGGGCGGCCTCTTCGGGGTCGCGCTCGTTCATTTCGGCGGTGTGGACCCCCATGTGCAGGCCGGCACCGCCCTGCTCGGCACCGGCGCCTTTTTTGCCGCAGTCATTCGCTGTCCCATGACTTCAATCCTGATCATCTTCGAGATGACCCGGAACTACTCCCTCATCCTGCCCCTGATGGTCGGCAACCTACTGGCCTACGTCATCTCAGCCAAGCTGCGCCCCATCCCGATCTATGACGCGCTGCTCATACAGGACGGGATCAGTCTCAAGAAACTGCCGGCCTACCGCGGCGAGCAGGACTGGCGCAACCTCCCGGTCAGTACCATCATGACCCACGACAGCCGGGTCGCGATCGGTGTCTATAACGCAGTCGAAAACCTTGAAAGCATTCTGGACGGCGATCACAAGCACCACGGCTATCCGGTGGTCTCGGACCTGAACAGCCAAACCCTGATCGGCATGATCACCCACCACGAGATGGAGGAAATGAAGGCCTCAGGCGACGAACGACCGATTTCCGAAATCGTCATGGAGCAAAAGATCATCGCCATCCATCCGGACGATTCCATCCGCGATGCGGCCAACACCCTGGTCTTGAAGGATGTCCTGCAAGCTCCGGTGGTCAGCCGGAAGCACCCGACCAAGCTGCTCGGCATCGTCACCCTGCACGATATCGCACGCCAGCAGAACGCGATCGAGGAATCGATGGAACGCGACTAGCCCCCAAAGAGCAGGCCCCGATTGAACTCCGCGGTAAAATCGGACAGCTCCCCCTCGTAGTTGAGGATGAAGCTGCTCATGTTGCGCTTGTCCACCTCACGGGCGTCGATAAAGAAGCGGTAGGCCAGTTCCTGCGCGTCATAGGTATGGTCGAGCATACTGCCAACCAGTTGATCGAGGTCGCCCCGGGTCTGCTCCGAGAAATGGCAGATCGTAGCCAGACGTTTGGCCCAGTTAACCTGAGCCGCCTGCTCTTCCCCCACTTTGACCATCTGGCTCAAGGCCGCCGCAAAGGTCACAAGCACACGGGTCTGGCGATTATTCCGGAGTTTCGGAGACGCATGCCAGTAGCTTCGGAAGGCTTGGAGAAAATAGGGCTGCTCAAGAAAGCGGGCAAAGTCGGCTTCACGTTCCGACAGAGGCGCCTGCCGGATGCCGGCGATACGCTGGCTGGCATTGCGCTGCCCCGCCAACCAGGACTTGATCCGGCTATAGCCCTTGGGCACGACAAAGCCCCGCATCAGGCTATGGGACGCCGCCGTCTCGCGCAAAAACTCGGGCAACAGGGCAAGGATGTCATTCCGGTAGCGCACGACATCGTGCGGCGTCAGCAGGTATTGCTCGATCCTCGACAAAATGGAACGTTCTTCCTGGGCGGAGGGCGGTCCCTCTTCATACAGTTCAAGCTTCCAGCGTGTACGCTCGCTCAGACCTGACTCCTCCCGGATCCACTCCTGAAGCAGTGTCCAGTCCTTGTGCGCATGCGTGCTCCGCAACTCCCAGCACAGGCAGTACGCCATCGCCGCAATCAAGAAGTCTTCGGTATCGGGATCCTGCGGTGTCGTCGGCATCCGCTCTTATTTCCCCAAGAATGTGGCCGCAAACTCGACGAAGTACGCGTCCACATAAGGTTCCAACCAAAGAAAATAAAGCCCACCGGCCACCGCCAACATGGGACCAAAGGGTACCTGAGCCCCGAAGGCCACGCTCTCGTCGGCCTCCTCCCCTTCTCCGTCCTCTGCTTCCGCCGCTTCCTGGCCGTGACCGAGCAGGCGCGCGACCAGAAGGACCGGCAACAGGACAATCGAGCCGATAAAGGCCCCGCCAAACATCGCGAAGACCGCGCCCTGCCAGCCGCAAAAGGCCCCGATAAAGCCGACGAACTTCACGTCGCCCTCGCCCATGGCCGGCTTGCGGAAGACAATTTCGCCGAGCACCGAGATCCAGTACACGAGCCCCGCCCCAATTAACGCCCCCGTCAGCGAAATGACGCCGGACTGGATGTTGGCCAGCACAGGGGGACCTTCCACCGCATGCAGCGAAGGCACGCAAACAGAGAGCAGGACGCCGAGTACCATGCCTCCAATCGAAAAACGGTCCGGGATAATCATATGATCCAGATCGATAAAGGTCGAACAGACCAGGAACGACAGGAACAGCATGCCAATCAGCGCGGGAAGCGGCGGATGCGTCAGCCAACTCATGCCGAAGAGCATAGCGGTCATCAATTCGATGACCGGGTAGCGGACGCTGAATTTTTCACCGCAACAGCTAGCCCGTCCGAGTAGGATCACCCAACTGAGAATCGGAATATTGTGATACCAGGGGATCGGCTTGCCACAGGCACAGGTGGAGCCGGGATATACCACCGAGCGGCCCGCAGGGATGCGGTAAATACAGACATTCAGGAAACTGCCCCATATCGCCCCGCCGAGAAAAGCGAGCAGGGTAAAGAACCAGGGAAAATCTTCGTTAATGAATTCTAAGGTCTCCAACATGATTGGCGGGTAAATCTAGGCCTTTGGCAGGCCACTCCAAAAAGTCAGCCCTTGTGTAAGATGAAAAGCATGAAACTTGGCGATTTCCTGCGTCACGGTCAATAGCGGGGCGGCAAGCCCAAGGCGTGACAGGCGGCCGACATCATGGCACGCGCATCCACCTCCGCATGCGACCAGATTTCAAGGGAACGCGCCCCCTGGTGGACCAGCATGGAAAGCCCGTTGGCCACGGCCATACCCCGGGCCGCAGCCGCCTTCAACAAGGTCGTGCGCGCCGGATTGTAGATCATGTCATAGACGACCCAGCCGGCCGGAATCTTGTTCATCTCGATCGGAGCCGGATCTTCCGGCTTCAGCCCCAGCGAGGTCGCATTCACCAGGACCCCAGTCTCCGGCAGGTCCGCAGGTGGTGATGCCAGCGCAAATGCCTCGGCCCGTCCTCCGTCCGGCATCCCGGAAAGCACGTCCATCAAACCCTGCAAACGGTCCGGACTGCGGTTGCCAATGTAGAGGCGCTCGCAACCGTCGTTCAGGCACTGCACCGCGGCCGCACGCGCGGCCCCGCCCGACCCAAGCAGAATCACCGTCGCTCCCTGGAGACGGGCCCCCAGGTCTTCCGCGAGTCCGTTGCGCAGGCCGTAGCCGTCCGTATTGAATCCGTCATAGCCGAATTCGTCCCAGACCAGCGTATTGACCGCGCCCATGCGCTCGGCATCGGGAGAGATCCCTTTGATCAAACCAAGGGCGTCCACCTTGTGGGGAATGGTCAGGTTCAAACCGAGAAAGTTGTGCTGGTGAAAGAGCGGTAGAGCTTCCGGCAAGTCCTCCGGCCGCACATCAAATCGATAGTAGGCCCAGTCCGCGAAACGGGAATCCTGCGCGCGCAACTTGGCGATCGCGGCGTTGTGCATGGCCGGACTGACTGAATGCTTCACCGGATGCCCGAGTACCGCCAATGCGGTGCCGCTGAACCGGGTCTTGCCAAGATCTTCAAGTGTATAGGTACGTTCCGTGTCTGCCGTCATATCGTTTACGCGTCTGCTTCGTCCCAGAAGGAACCAGTTCGGGAAGGATTACGACACGAAAACGACATCCAATCCGCCTCCAAAAGCCCCAAATTCGTTACGGAAAGGTGACGCGCGTTTCAGCCAAGTAACATCCTTGGCCGCTGTAACAATAGACTTTGACCGCGCCCTGTCACGCTGCCTATAAACCGGCCCCGTAACACAGACCAGCGTGAAAAAGACAACTCTCAGTTACCGAACGATCTTCCTCTCCGATGTGCACCTCGGCACGTTGGATTGCAAGATCGACGAAGTGAACCACTTCCTGAAGCACACGCACTGCGACACCCTCGTCCTCAACGGCGATATTATCGACGGGTGGAGCTTGGCGCGCAAAGGCGGGTGGACCGAGCAACACACCCGCTTCATCCGCCTGGTCCTGAAGAAGCTCGAAAAGCGCGGCACCGAAGTGATCTACCTGCGGGGCAACCACGACGATGTCCTGAGCCGCTTCCTTCCGCTCTTCTTCGGCAAGCTCCGTATCGTCAACGAATATATCTTCAAGGGCGCCCGGGGCGACTACCTGGTCGTGCACGGGGACGGCTTCGACGCCGTGACCATGAACCACAAGTGGCTCGCCATCCTCGGCGATATCGGCTACCAGTCACTCCTCCGTATCAACCGCTTCTATAACAAGTACCGCTCATGGCGGGGCAAGGAGTACTTCTCCCTCAGCAAGGCCATCAAGGCCCGAGTCAAGTCCGCCGTCAGCTTTGTCGGCAACTACGAGGAGCAGCTCCAGAATTTTGCCCGCAAACGCAACTGCCAGGGCATCATCTGCGGACACATCCATACGCCGGACAACAAGATGATCGGCGATGTCCACTATTTGAATTCCGGCGATTGGGTCGAGTCCCTCACCGCGATTGTCGAGGATGACGAAGGCCGGCTCGAAGTCATCGGATACAAGGACTTCTGCCAACACCTCGAGGAAAAGGCCCGGCTGAAAGCGCTCAAGAAGCTTAAGAAGAGTGAAGATCTTCCCGAGCCGGAACCGGTCGAAGAGGACGACCTCGACCTGCCTCTGACACCAACCGCTCAGTTTCTCGCCCAAACGGCCAGCTGAGTCCGGGAGGGTAAGGGTAGCCAGAGCCGAGAATGCGCAAACTTGCATTGGGCCTTTACTTTATTGAGAACGTGTCTCATCTTTTGAGACATGAACATACTGCAGGCGGCACCGGCCGTTCATTTCTCCATTCTTTGCCAGACAATAAGCAACGATACACGCACTCGTAACATTTGAAACAAAAGCTTAACCTAGAGGTGCTTTCATTGAAATGCGCTTTCTGCTACTGCAACCCACTTCAAGACGAATATGAAAACTAGATTTTTAATCGGCATCACCCTCGGCACCTGTGCGGCAGCACTGAGCGCCTGGGGGCAAAGCAATCCCGAGGACACGCGCGACGTCCTGAATAAATGGGTGGAAACTCGTCAAATCATCTCGAAGGAGAAGAGCGACTGGCGCGTGGAGCAATCCATCCTACAGGACACGAAGCAGCTTCTGGGCAGTGAGCTGGAGCGACTGGATCAAGCCCTGGCGGATCTCGAAGCATCCGCCACTGCGGCCGACGAGGACCGCAGTTCGCTGGCCGCCGAAAAGGAAACACTCAACGCCGCTTCCGCGGTCGTACAAGCCAACATCGGGGAGTTGGAGACTCAGGTGAAATCGATTCTCCCCACCCTGCCCGAACCGCTGCTTGAGAAACTCAAGCCACTCATCCGCCGACTGCCCGACGATCCGGCCAAGACCGAACTCTCCCTCGGGGAGCGCGTGCAGAACATCGTGGGTATCCTCAGCCAGGCCGACAAGTTCAACACCACGATTACGCTCAGCAGCGAGTCCCGCGAGATCGAAGGCGGCAAGCTGGTACAGGTCAGCACGCTCTACTGGGGCCTTGCCCAGGCCTACTACGTGGACGACTCCGGCGACTATGCCGGCATCGGCTACCCCGGAACCGGTGGTTGGGAGTGGCCCCGCATCGAAGGCGCCGGGCCGCAGATCCGCCGCCTCCTTGATATTTACGAAGGAACCGAAGACATCCAGTTCGTCGAAGTCCCGGCACGTATCCAATAATTGACTACAACAGCACGACCATGCACGTCCTGAACAAACACATTCTTGCGGCCGCCGCCCTGGCCTTCGCCCTCTGCGGATCCACCGGCCATGCACAGAGCTTCCAATCCGCCAGCGCCGCAGCCTCCAAAGACCTGGAAACCGCGCTCAAGGACCTCACCGACACGCGCGCCGGTATCGCCGAGCAAAAGATCCCGCTGATCCGCGAAGTATCGAAGCTTGAGGATGAGGTGCGGCAGAAGACCGCGGAGCTCGACCGCCTGCGCCGCCTGCGTGACAACAGCGATCTGAGCCTGAACCGTCTGCGCGAGCAGGTGGACGGGATCAAGGCCCAGAACGAATACGCGGCGGGCTTGCTGGATGAGTTCGTGCGTTCCTTCGAAACACGCATCGATTACAGCGAACGCCAGCTCTATGAGGGCGCAACCGAAGAAGCTCGCCTCGCCCTGGAAGACTCCGACATGACCCAGGCCGACCGTTTCGTGAAGCAAATCGACGTGATCGGTGTCGCACTCGACCGTCTGGAACAACTCGTCGGCGGCTACACCTTTGACGGCCTCGCGCTCGCCCCCAACGGCGACATCGTAAACGGGTCCTTCGCCGCCTTCGGCCCCACCGTCTATTTCGCCTCCGGCGACAGCGATCTCTCCGGCCTGGCCATCACCAAGTTGAATGCGGCCGAAGCCGCCATCGCGGAACCCGGTGAAGGGTTCGGCAGCGGCATCCGTCAATTCGTGGAGTCCGGCGATGGCTCGATTCCGGCCGATGCAACCCTGGGCAAGGCCCTCAAGATCGTCGAAGGCAATGATTCGGTCATGGAGCACGTGGCCAAGGGCGGCAGCGTCGGCTATGTCATCATCGGCCTCGGCTTTGTCTGCGTGATCCTCGGCGTGATCAAGGTGATCGAAGTGGTCAGCTTCAAGACCCCCTCGCCGGAGCAGGTACAACAGGTACTTGCCCATATAGAGCAAAAGGATATCGCACAGGCGAAAACTTCCGCCGCGACCATCCCCGGAGCCGGTGGCGAACTGGTCCTGTCCGGTGTGGAACATGCCGATGAGAAGCGCGGCACCCTCGAGGAAATCCTCTACGAAAAGATCCTCGCCGTCCGACCGAAACTCGAACGCTTCCTTCCCTTCATGGCCCTGACCGCGGCCGCCGCACCACTGCTCGGACTACTGGGTACCGTGACGGGTATGATCAAGACCTTCAATCTCATCACGATCTTCGGGACCGGAGACGCCAAGAGCCTCTCCTCCGGCATTTCCGAAGCGCTGGTCACCACCGAACTCGGTCTGGTCGTCGCGATTCCCTCCCTCATCCTGCACGGCCTGCTCTCCCGTATGGCCCGCCAGAAAGTCGGCGATATGGAACAAACCGCGGTGGGCTTCATTAATGGCGTGATTGGCGCCCGCAACGCCGACAAGGACGCCGCGTAAGCACTTCACGATGAACCTGCTCGAGACATTCCAGAAGTGCCAGGACATCTGGCTCAGCGGCGGCTGGGTCATGATTCCGCTCGCCCTGCTGGCCGTCCTGATTTACTCGATCGGGATCCAGCTCGTACTCTTCCTGCGAAAAGGCAACATCCAGCTGGGCCATGAAAGCGAATGGCTCACCTGGATCTACGAACCCGCCAAGGCCGAAGGCCGCGTGGGCGAGATTATCCGATACACACAGGAAAACGTGACAGCTGCCAAGCACGTCCGCAATCGTTTCGAGGAGATCCGTCAGAGCATGCTGCACGACATCGAGCGACGGCTCATCTTCCTCAATACGCTCGTGGCCGCGGCCCCGCTGATGGGCCTGCTCGGCACCGTGATCGGCATGCTCGGAACCTTTGCCGCAATCTCATCCGGTGGCGGTGCCGAAACCGCGGCAATGGTCGCGGCCGGCATCTCCGAAGCGCTGATCACCACTCAAACCGGCCTCTTCATCGCCCTGCCCGGCATCTTCCTGGTCCTGGTAGTCCGCCGCCGCAAGCATGCGGTCGAAGCCGCACTCGCCCGTATCGAGTCGCTCAGCCTGACCAAGCTGAAACTCGATTGAAACCTTCCCACTTTTGCACCTTTAACCTTCCCACTTTAAAATGCGCCGCAACCTGACATCCGATGAGCGTGACGACGTCGAGATCAACCTCTCGCCGATGATCGACATGGTCTTCATCCTCCTGATTTTCTTCATCGTCACCACCGTCTTCGTCGAAGAGACCGGCGTCGAGGTGAACAAGCCCGAAGCCGCAGCCGCCGTGCAACTGGAAAAGAACAGTATCCTGATCGCCGTGACTGCGGACAACAAAGTGATCTACGGCGGACGCGACATCGGCATCAGCGGGGTGTCCCCCATCGTCAAGCGCCTCACCCTGCAGGAAGACGTTCCCGTCATCATCCAGGCAGACGAAGGTGCCAGCCACGGCGTATTCGCCCGCGTCTACGGCGAGGCCAAGCTGGCCGGCGCCAAGACCATCAATTTCTCAACCAAACGCTAAGCCGCCGCACTCGAGCATGTCCAAGGTTTACAAAGCACCCAGAGGTAAAGGTACCGGCGCCGGAGGCACCGTGCTGGGCATCGCGGTGAGCGGCCTGCTCTTCCTCGCCATCCCGCTCACACAAATTTTTACCAGCTACGAGAAGGCGCCCCAGGAAATCGACACCCTCGAAATCGCCACGCCGCCCCCGCCGCCTCCGCCGGACGAGCCACCGCCACCGCCGGAGCCCGAGCAGGAAGAACCGCCGCCCGAGCTGGACACGCCGCCACCGCCCATCTCGCTGGAGCAACTCGACATGGCCCTGAACCCGGGTACCGGAGGCGCATTGGCCGGCGACTTCGCCTTGCCCACGTTCGACGTCAGCCAGAAGGATCTCGGCGGCCTCGATATCTTTGACATCAACGACCTCGAAACCAAACCGCAGCCCCGCAAGCAGGGCGCACCGAAATATCCAAGCACCGCGCAACGCAAGGGACTGGAAGGCTATGTCGTGGCCGAATTCATCATCGACGAACATGGCGATGTCTCCTCCGTGGAAGTGAAGCAGTCCAGCAACCCCGTCTTCAACCAACCCACCATCGACGCGATCCGCAACTGGAAGTTCACGCCCGGTGAAAAAGACGGACGCAGCGTGAAGACCCGCACCCGGGTCAAGATCCCCTACAACATCAAGTAAGACTTTCCACCACCCATTTACAGTATGAAACGAGTCCTCACACTACTTCTCGGCGCATCCCTCGCCGCCGGCAGCCTGACCGCCCAGGTCAACCAGACTGTCGCCCGGCAGATGTGGAACGATTCCACCTTTGTCAATGAATTCCTCGGCAGCTATGGCTTCCTCGCCGGCTATGAACCGGGCATTTCCGAAGATGAGAAGCAGGCCCTGCGCGCGCTGATCGACCTGATCAAAGTCAGCCCCTCGGCCGCCATCCAGCAACTGGAGCCGCAGATCAAGACAAGCAGCAGCGCCGCCTTCGACTTCATCCTCGGCAACCTTTATTTCCAGGACGGCCAGCTCGGCAAGGCGACCCGGTACTACAACAGCGCGATCAAGAAGCACCCGGACTTCCGCCGTGCCTACAAGAACCTTGGCCTCGTCTATGTGCAGGAAGGCGACTTCGACAAAGCCATCCCAACCATTTCGAAAGCGATGGAACTCGGCGAGGTGGACGGCCGCTCGTATGGACTTCTGGGATACGGATATCTAACCAAAGGCCGCTACTACCCGGCGGAGGCCGCCTACCGCCAAGCCATCCTCATGCAGCCTTCGGTCAAGGACTGGAAAGTCGGGCTCGCACGCTGCCTGCTCGAAACCTCCCGCTATGACGACGCCATCGCACTCTTTGACACCTTGATCAAGGATGAGCCCGACAATGCCGACTACTGGCTCCTGCAGGGTAATGCCTACATCGGCAAAGGGGCATCCATGATGGCGGCCAAGAATCTGGAGATCGTCCGGCGCATGAACAAGGCCGACCTCGGCACCCTCACCCTTCTTGGCGACATTTACATGAACAACGAGTCGCCTGACCTGGCCCTCGACGCCTACCTCGCCGGCATCAAGCAAGCGGGACCGGGCGAAAGCAAGGCGCTCCTGCGGGCCGCCGAATTGCTCAGCCGCACCGGCAACTACGCGCAGGCCAAGACTATGATCGCATCCCTGCGCCAAAAACTCGGCAACGAACTCGACAAGGATGAAGCGCTCAAGCTCCTGACCGTCGAGGCCAAGATCGCACGCGCCGAAGGCGATGATGACACTGCCGTGGCCAAGCTCAACCAGATCGTGGAACGCGATGCCCTCAATGGAGAAGCCATCATCGAACTGGCGAATTACTACGCAGACCAGGACGACATCGCAAAGGCGGTCAACCGTTACGAACAGGCCGCCAAAATCGATGGCTTCGAACGCCCGGCTCTCGTCGCCCACGCCCAAGCCCTCGTGCGCGACGGACAATACAAGGAGGCACTACCGCTGCTGCGCCGCGCGCTTAAGATCGAGTCCGACAACAACCTAGAGGACTACGCACAACGTGTCGAACGCGCCGCCAAGGGCCAAAGCTGAACGGAATAGCAATTTCCCCAAAAGCCGCAGCTCCCGCTGCGGCTTTTTTGTCGGTATACGGAGCAAACCGCATGCACCCCTCCACCGCTTCGCGGTCCCATGTCATCTGCCACAGGGGAGGAACTTCGGGGCCAGACAGCCCGAGAATATAGCTCCTCCCCTGCAGGCAGGGGAGGTGGCTGCGCTTGACGCAGACGGAGGGGTTCCAAGCAAAAAAAAAACGGCCGCACTCCAAGTGCGGCCGTCGAATCATTCTGAAATTCAGGATTACTCCGCCACCGGCTCAGCAGGCATGGACGGCGCCATCGGCTGGGCGCCACCGCCCTGCCCCATCATCATGAGCCCCATGATCGGCATCATGGCACCCTGAAGCGCGGTATCGAACTGCTGCTGGGTTTCGGCGGCATCCAACTGGTCAAGCACCCCCGTGAACATAGTCAGAACGCCCATGATTTGAGGCTTGTTGGCGGTCATTTCCTCGACGCTCAGCGCTTCCAGCTTGGCTTTCGCATCGGCCATCTGCGTCGACCACTCATCCGCCATCTCGGCGGGAACCCAACGCCCCTCGATCAGACGGTACACTTCGGATTCCGGCTCGGAGCCCGGCACCGAAATCTTCAGGGTCGCCTCGTTTTCCGTGCGCTCCACCACTTCCACAGCGGCCTGCTTCAGGTCCTCCAGCGTGGTTTGCTCCGCATCCGACAATTTGGAAAGCTCGACGGCATACTGGGCGAGCTCGGCCACTGTGGTTTCGAAAAAGGCCTGACCGTCAAAACCCTGCAGGCCCGCGATCGTCGACAGATCGCTCTGGCTGAGCGTCTTGACCACGCCGATCAAGCCCGGCAGCGAGGCTTCCAGCTTCGCCTTTTCCTCGGCCGACTGGCCCTGCAGCATCTGCGTGTTCAGGATAAAGTCCTTCTGTTTCTGGGCCACGTCGGCCAGACGTCCGAACATGGCGAAGGTCTGCTCATACATTTCCGCGTCCAGCTTGGTGCTGGCCAGTTGTACCAGACCGTTCACGTCCGACTGGTAGGTCGCAGGCATGGCCTTCCAGAGAATGCCGGTATTGCCGGCGCCCACTTCACGAGAGATTTTCTCAATCGCGGCATCCGGTTCCGCAGGAATTTCAGGACTCTTCGCACAGGCGGTAAATAGCAGACCGAAGGCGGCAACGGTAAGCGTGGAGTATAAAGTCTTTTTCATGCAATTTGAGGTTAAACGTTTTAGACGTGAAGGCCGGAACTTAGGCAAGCCAGAGCCTTTGGTAAACAGAAATCCGGTTATTTTTTAGTCATCCCCGAAGAACTTTCGAGCAGCCGCGTGCGGCGGTGCTGCTGCGGGAACTGGAGCGTGATGATCGTACCAATCCCCTTTCTGGACTCGATCCCGATCTGCCCGCCGTGATCCCGCATGATTCGCTGCACGATCATCATGCCCAGCCCGTGCCCCTCTCTCTTCGTGGTGTAGTAGGCCTGGAAGACCTTCGATAGATCCTCGTCGGAAATACCGGAGCCCGTGTCAATGAATTGCAGATACACATAATCGTCATCGCTCCGGGTCAGGATGCGAATGTGGCCGCCCGGCGCCATTGCCTCCATCGCATTCTTGATGATATTGAAGAAGACCTGCTTGATCTGCCCGCGGTCCCCCAGGATCGTCGGGAGGCTGTGACTGACCTCGACATTCACATCCAGCTTGCGGTCCGACAGCTCCACTTCCTGCACGCGCAAGACCTCCTCCACCAGCTCGAGCAAGTCCAACTCGTTGAGCTCCGGTTCACGGGGACGCACCGCCTCCAGAAAGTGCGTGATGATCGCATCCAACCGGTCCACTTCACCCTGGCAAACACGCAGCGACTCGGATAGTTTTTCCCCCTCGGCGCCCAGTCCCAGCTTGCGCAATTTCCGTTCGATCAGCTGCAAGTGGATGGTCAGCGAGTTCAAGGGGTTGCCCAGTTCATGGGCCACGCCAGCCGCCAGGCGCACGATCGAGCTGGTCCGCTCATTCTCGATCATCTCCTCCATCGAGACCTTTTCTTCGGTCACATCGGAAAGCACCACGACATAGCCGCCGCTGTCATCATGCCCGACATGGGTATCAATCGGCACCATGTACAAACGCACGAAGCGGTGCTCCGGATAGCTCAGCTCCAGCTCACGCGAGAGCACCGGTTTCGCCTTCTGACGGGAGTTCACTTCCTCCGCGTTGAGCGAACGGGCCAAGTCCGGCACCATCTTCCAGAGCCGCACCACCCCCACATCGGATTTCTTCAACCCGATCATGCCGCAGGCGGCATCGTTGGCGTACTGCACCACCCCGTCCGTATCAATCACCAGGATCCCGTCGTGGATCGTGTTGAACACCGTCTCCTGCATCTTGCGCTCACGTGCCAAACGCTGCACCAGGATCCCCAGGTTCACCGAATCCAAGTCCTCGATGCGCCCCAGTATCTTATCTAAGCCAGTGTTCTTCATCAATCTGTTCGACTCCACTCCTTACTCCTACTCCTACTCTTACTCTTACTCCTAATCTTACTCCTAATCTTACTCCTAATCTTAATCTTAATCCCCAACCGCTCCGTACGTCGCGGGCGTCTCATACGCACGATCCTGAGACTGGCTTCGGATCAAACCGACCAACATCGATACAATCTCCACCAGAACTGCTTTACCCCGCTCCGCGTCCTTTACATCCAAGCGCTTCTTCCGCACCAATACATCCAAAGCCGCCGCACATTCCAAGGCTGAACCACGCGCGATATCATGAAAGCGGCAACGATCCGGCGGAGTGAACTTCCCGTTGCCCTCCGCAATGTTCAGAGGGATCGAAGTCGAGGCCCGATCCAGTTGGTCTACCACCGACAGTCGCTTTGCCTGCCCTTCAATGATAAGATCGGCAATCTCCACGAAATCCAAAGCGCGTTGGTAGACAGCTAGCTTCTCGTGGTCGAATTGAGGTTTTATCATATCGGGGATGGGAGTAAGAGATTAAGAGTAAGAGTAAAACAATGATGCGGGCCTACTCCTTCCCGGGGGCCACCAGTGTGATGAGCTCGCGGGCAATCGCCTGCTTGCTGTCGGGACCGAGCAGCGTACTGCTGCCGTCGGCCGCAATCAGGAGCACCTCGTTGGTGTCGGCGGCGAAGCCGGTTCCCAGCTGCCCGACCTTGTTGGCCACAATGTAGTCACAGCGCTTTTCCTTCATCTTACGCTCGGCATAAGCGCGGATGTCGTGCGTCTCCGCCGCAAAGCCGACCACCGTCTGCTGGGCCTTGCGCTCTGTCATCGTCTTCAAAATGTCCACCGTGCGCTCGAACTCGATCGTCATCGAGGCGTCGCCCTTCTTTTCCTTCTTCGCATGCTGCACCTTGGGACGAAAATCGCTCACCGCCGCAGTCATAATCAGGATATCACAGGCGTCAAACAGCGCATCCACCTGATGCAACATCTCCTCCGCCGTCACCACAGGGTAGAGGATCACCCCGTCCGGCTCCTCCAGCGCGACCGGTCCAGCCACCAGGTCCACCGTCCAGCCGGCGTCCACCGCCGCCTCGGCCAGGGCGAAGCCCATCTTGCCGGTCGACGGATTGCTGATAAAACGGACCGGATCGATAAATTCACGGGTCGGGCCCGCGGTAATGAGACAACGAATAGTGCTTGCGTTCGCCATAAGTCCTCAAAGCCTAGGCAAACTCATGCCCGATCCGCAACCCAGCAACCGCCCCGAAACCGAAAATCCTTTCACCAGCCACAGGCCCGAGGTGAAGAAGGAAAACACCCTCCTGAACATCGGGTTCAACATCATCCTGCCCATTCTCATCCTCAATAAGGGCAAGAAGTGGTTCGGCCACCTGCTGGAGCCGCACTTCGACAATGTCGCCATCCCCATCCTGCTCATCGCCCTCTGCTTCCCCGTCGGCTACTTCGTCTACGACTATTTCCGCCGCAAGAAGTACAACATCTTCTCCATTCTCGGCCTGATCAGCGTACTCATGACCGGCGGCATCGGGATCTTCAACATCCCCACCGAGTGGTTCGCGGTCAAGGAGGCCGCCATTCCCGCACTCCTCGGGCTGGCCGTCATCATTTCCCTGAAAACTCCCTACCCCCTCGTCCGTACCCTGCTATGGAACCCCGAGATCATGGACGTCGACAAGGTCCATCTCGCCCTCCGGGCACACAATGCCGAACAAGCCTTCGACAAGCTGCTGGAGAAGTGCACCTGGCTGCTGGCCGCCTCTTTCCTCCTCAGCGCCGTGCTCAACTACCTGCTGGCCCGCTGGATCGTGGTCAGCCCCAGTGGCAGCGACGCCTTCAACGCCGAAGTCAGCAAGATGATGGCCTGGAGCTGGCCCGTCATCGTCATCCCCAGCATGGTCATCATGATGTTCACCCTCTGGCTCCTCCTCAGCGGCATCCACAAAATGACCGGCCTCAAGCTCGAGGAAGTCATGCACGGCGCAAAGGAAGACAAGTAGCCAGCGAGGGAGGAAAGCAGGAGCAAGCCTCCAAAGAAGCAAGTCAACCGGGGCATGAGCGCGAGCAAGCTCGCACGCTACCTCGCTTCAATTCCATATTTTACATTCCGAGGGCTTGCACAGGCAGCGCTGTGCCTGGGCGACATCCCAGGCCGTACCGGAACCGACCTCGAAGCGATCCTCTTCCGCCTGGAGGCTGAGCTCGCGGAACTCGCGCGTCTGACATGAGGTGACGATCTGCTTGGCCGCACGTTCCAGCTCGTTGATCGCAAGAGGAACACACAACACGGGACAAACCACCTCCCCGCCTGCCAGCGGGACTCCTCCTTAACCAAGGAGGAGAACTTCAGGGCAGCACCTAAACCTAGATTTCCATCATCTAAATAAGCCCCCAATAACTCCTCCCCGGCAGGCAGGGGAGGTGGCCCGGCTTGTCGGGACGGAGGGGTTTCGAGCCACCTCAGACACTCAAGCCACACGCAGCGAACCCATAAAAAAGAGCCCGTCTCTTGCGAAACGGGCTTCTAAATTCGTTGGCTCGCTGGGGCCTATTCCCGCTCGCCCATCGCCACGTAGTCGCGCAGGGTGGCACCGGTGTAGATCTGGCGGGGGCGGTGGATCCGGCTTTTCGGATTATCCGCAATCTCCTTCCAGTTGGCGATCCAACCCGGCATACGGCCGATAGCGAACATAACGGTGAACATTTCCACCGGAATCCCGATCGCCTTCAGGATGATGCCGCTGTAGAAGTCGACGTTCGGGTAGAGCTTGCGCTCGATGAAATACGGATCTTCCAGTGCGGCCTGCTCCAGGCGCTTGGCGATATCGAGCATGGGATCCTTGATATCCATGCTCTTGAGGATGCCTTCGGCACTCTTGCCCAGAATCTTGGCGCGCGGATCGTAGTTCTTGTACACCCGATGACCAAAGCCCATCAGCTTGGCTTTGCCCTCCTTGGCGGCCTGAATGAAGCGTGTGCCGTCGTCACCGGACTTGTGGATGTCTTCGAGCATCTGGATGACCGCCATGTTGGCGCCACCATGGGAGGGCCCCCACAAGGCACATACCCCGGCGGAAACGGAGGCAAAGAGATTCGCACCGCCGGAAGCGACCATACGGACGGTCGAGGTGGAGCAGTTCTGCTCATGGTCCGCGTGCAGCATGAGGAACAGGTCCAGTGCCTTGGCCGCGCCGTGCTCGTCCACATAATCGTTATAGGGCTTGGAGAACATCATGTGCAGGAAGTTCTCCGCATAACGGCGGTTATGGTCCGGATACACGAAGGGCAAGCCCATCTTCATCCGGTAGGTCATGGCCGCAATGGTGCGGACCTTGGAAATCAGCAGCGCAGCCGTCTCGTTGAAGTGAGCCAAGTCCTGCTCGCGGTCGTTGGAAGACATTTCCGGGTAGTAGGCACCCAGCGAATTCAGCATGGCTGAAAGAATCGCCATCGGGTGGGCATAACTCGGGAAACCGTCAAAGTGGTGGTGCATCCCGGTGTGGATGGACGCATTTTCCCGCACGCTGAAACGGAAGGCATCAAAGCATTCTTCGGGCGGGAGGTCCCCGTAGATGACCAGCATCGCGGTTTCGAGGAAGCCGGAGTGCTCGGCCAGTTGCTCGATCGGATAGCCACGGTGACGTAGAATCCCCTTTTCGCCGTCGATGAACGTGATGTCACTCAGGCAGGAGCCGGTATTGCCGTAACCTTCGTCGAAGGCGATGAAGCCACTTTTCGCTCGCAGCGTTCGGGTATCGAGGGCCATTTCGCCTTCGGTTCCCTTGAGGAGGGGGAACTCAAAATTTTCACTTCCAAGTCGAATGGTTGCGGTGTCTTCCATGGTCTTAATTAGAGAGCTTATTTGGTAGAAAGGCAAACCGAGCCGTAAATAGCTCGGTTAGAGTGATTTCAAAAAATTCGCATAGAGTTGCAATCCTTTTGCCTGACTTTTTTCCGGGTGGAACTGGGTCGCATAGCAATTGCCCCGGCGAATACCGGAAACAAAACGACCGCCATAGTCCGTCTCAAAGAGGGTCAGGGCCGGATCTTCCGGCTCTATGTAGTAGCTGTGCACAAAGTAAAACTGGTCCTGCCCGCTGACCAGCCCTTCGGTTATCGGATCCCCCTCGGCAAAACTGACGGCATTCCAGCCCATGTGCGGGATCTTCAGCGAAGGGTCGATGCGGAAGCGCTTCACCTGCCCCTTGAAGACGCCAAGCGCAGGGGTGTCCCCCTCCTCGGAATGCTCGAACAGCGCCTGCAGGCCCAGGCAGATGCCGAAGAACGGCTTGTCCGCGGCGATCCAGTCGCGAATCGCATGGTCGAAACCGGTCTCCTTCAATAGGCGCATCGTGTCGACAATCGCCCCCTGCCCCGGAAAGACCAATGCATCCGCACTGGCGATTTCCTCAGGACTGGAGACCAGGTGCGCATCCGCCCCAACGTGCTGCCAGGCACGCAGGACCGAGCGCAAATTCCCCATACCGTAATCGATCACGGCGAGCTTTGGTGAGGCTTGAAGCGTATCGGAATCCATGCGAACGGTACAAGGTGCCCAGTCCGACTACGGATGCAAGCCGACAAAATTTTCTATTAGGAAAAATACTTCATCCGCTCAATGAAATCCCTTCATAGCTCGGTTCTCTAGGAAACGTAGAGCGGCCCTTTCACCATGGCTCAGCACTTCGACACTAAATTCTCACGAACTCGTCGACCAATCCGTCCACTGTAGCCGAATTGGTAACAATTTGGATGACATTGAGACAGTTGCCCTACACATGCCTAAAAACAGGCATGACCGTGATGAGGCTTTCCTTAGTTGGACAAAGTGCCCTTGGTCGTGGGCACGGCATCACCGACACGCGGGTCGATGGTGGTCGCCATGTCCAACGCGCGGGCGAAGCATTTAAAGATGGCTTCTGCGATGTGGTGCGGTTCTTCGCCGTATTCCAGATTGATGTGCAGGTTGCAGCAGGCGTCATTGGCAAAGGCCTGAAAGAACTCCTTGATCAGGACGATACTGAAGTCGCGCACCATCGGGAATTTGAAATCCACCTTGTAGACGAAGGCCTGACGGTTCGACAGGTCCAGCGCGACACGGGCCAGGGATTCATCCATCGGCAGGAGGAAGAACCCGTACCGGCGAATCCCGCGCTTCTCGCCCAGAGCCTGCTTCAGGCACTGCCCCAGCACGATTCCGGTATCCTCCACCATGTGGTGATAGTCCACATCGATGTCCCCCGTCGCCTTGATCTTGAGGTCGAAGAGCCCATGCTTCGCGAAAAGCGTGAGCATGTGGTCGAAAAACGGGATCCCGGTGTCGATTTCAGACACGCCGGTGCCGTCGACATTCAGCTCCATCTGGATCTGAGTCTCTTTCGTATTACGGGTGAGTGATGCTATGCGTGCTTCAGCCATGACTTAACGGCGGAGACGAAGGCCTCCATTTCAGCGTCCGTTCCTATGCTGACACGGACAAAAGCGCAAGTTAAAGGATGCGCGGCGAAATAGCGCACGAGGACACGATTGTCCTTGAGATGCTGGAAGAGGGACTGAGCCACCTCCGGTCCGGTCTCGCCGGCCGCGTTTTTCGGCTCGGTAAAGAGGAAATTCGTGGCGGAGGGATAAGTAAACCAAGCAAGCTCATCCAGACGCGCGCGAGTCAGCTCACGGGTGGCAATCACCTTACGGCACTGTTCATCAAAATAATCGATATCCTCAAAGGCCGCCAAAGCGGCCGCTTGTGCGATGCGGTCGAGGTTGTAGGCATCCCGGACACGGTCGAGCATGCCAATGATCGCCTTGCTGGCCAAGGCAAAGCCGACTCGCATCCCCGCAAGGCCGTAGGACTTGGAAAAGGTGCGGACCACAATAAGGTTTTCATATTCCTCAAGGAGCGGAATCGCCGACTCCCCGCCGAAATCCACATAGGCTTCGTCCACCACCAGCAGACCGTCGATGGCCTGAAGCGCCGCTTCGATCTCGGCGCGCGAGAACGGCACCCCGGTCGGGGCGTTGGGATTGGTCAGGAAAAAGACCGTGGCCTTGGTCGCGGCCATCGCCTCGATGTCGAGCTTCATGGACCGGTCGAAGGGCACATCGATCAAGCCCTGCCCGGACATGCCGGCCACCACGGGATACAGTGAATAGCTGGGCACCGTATGGGCGGCTCCGGGCGCCTGCACGAAACATCGGGTCACCAGGTCCAAGATATTGTCGGATCCGTTGCCCATGATCACATGCTTGCCGGTCAGGCCGAAGCGCTCCCCGATCGCGTCGCGCAGCTTGCGGCTCACCGGTTCCGGATAGAGGCGCAGCTTGGGCACTTCGGCCGCCACTGCGGCCGCCACTCCGGGCGAGGGCGGATACGGGTTCTCGTTGGTGTTGAGCTTCACCCAGCCTTCTCCCTGCGGTTGCTCCCCCGGGACATAGGCGTGCAGTTCCTGAATGTGCGGCAAGGCACGTTGATGGGCGTCGAAAGTCTTTTTCATCGGTTCAAAGCAAACCGCAGAAATTGTAGAAGTCGGCACGCGCACGCAAAATAATTCGGAAAATGAAAATACCGGAACGCGGAAGCGGCAGCGGATGGCAGGAAAACGCAACATCCCCCCCGAAACAGGCTTATTTTATTTCCGTAATTGCAAGGCAGGCGCTTCACCGCTTAAATCAAGCCATGTCCTTTGTCCCCCCTCGATTCCTGTTACTACTACTCCCCTTCCTCATGGCCTCCCTCCACGGAGAGCCCAAGCCCGATGTAGCGGCGGTCGCCTGCCTGCCCCTCCAGAAAGCGGTCCAGTCCGGCACGATGCTCGACTGCCTTGATCAGTGGTACACGAGCCCCAAATACAGCCCGCTGGTCGGACAGAAGACTTACCAGAAATCCGCGGCCTACATCCGGCGGCACGAGTCCAACGAACTGGGCAGGGCCCTGAGCTATGAGTTCCTAAATATTGATACTCCCATCGAGGAGAGCGCAGTGGTCTACGCGGTCCTGAAATACGAAACCGGGGCCTTCTTTATCAAGACGGTCTATTACTGGCACGACAGCAGATGGAACCTGCAACACTATAGGTTCTGCACCAATCCCACCCACATCATTCCGGACACGATTTACCAGTCCAACACAAGCACCTCCGACACCCCCCACTCCGATCATGAATAAAGTAGTACTCGCCTTCTGCTGCGCCTGCCTGGGCCTGCTGCCCCCGGTCGTAGCCTCCCCATGGTCCGAGTTCTTCCCCGACGGTCTGATCAACGCCAAGGGTGAGCCGGTCGCCCCCGCAAGCCTGGATGGAAAGATTGTCTGTCTTTATTTCTCCGCCTCCTGGTGCGGCCCCTGCCGCGGATTCACCCCGAAGCTGATCGACTTCTACAAGCGCTACGCCCCGGACATCGAGATCGTGCTGGTCAGCAAGGACCGGAACCGGAAAGCCTTTTTGAATTATATGGCGGAATACCCGATGCCCTGGCTCGCCGTCGACTGGGCCGACAGCAAGGTCGACGGAAACCTGCCGCGCGAGTTGATCAAAAAGTACCATGCAGGGGGCATCCCGAAACTAGTGGTACTGTCGCGCGACGGCAACTCTGTAGTGGAGGCCAATGCCCGGATGCAGGTTGCGATCTTACCGGAAGACTACGCGGAAAAACTTCGAAACAGTGATCCCAAGCAAAGCGCCCAACGGTGGCGCAAGCGCGAGGAGGCCAAAGGCAAGACCATCAGCGATGAAGCCTACACGCTTCACGTCGGACACATCAAGGAACGCTACCTTAAGATGGCCGAAACATACGATGCCGCAGCCAAAGCCAGCCTACGCGAAGTCCACTTGGGCGAAAATCCGGAGTGGCTGGATCTGGTTCACGACTACTACCGGCAGCTGCGCGCCGAGGCCGGCGAGAACTAGAGGCGGATCGTCAGCGACTTGCCGTGCGCGTCCAGTTTCTCGAGGCGTGCAAAGGTTTCCACAACGGGCGCGGCTTGGGCGAGGCTCTTGGCGTCATAGCGCACGATGGAGGATCGGCGCATGAAATCGCTGGCCTGAAGGCCGCTGAAGAAGCGTCCGGCCCGTCCGGTCGGGAGGGTGTGGCTCGGCCCGGCGGTAAAGTCCCCCAGCACGGTCGGCGTAAGATAGCCCTGGAGAATGGCCCCGGCGGTGGTAATTTGCTGGCTCAGAGGCTCGATCGACTTGTCCGCTACCTGCAACTCCAAGTGCTCGGGAGCCACGTAATTGGCCACCGCCACACACTGGTCCAGAGTCTTGCAGTGCACGGCGAGGCAACGCCCGTCGATCACCTTGGCACATTTCTCGGCATGGCTGAGCGCCGGCATCTGCTTCGCAATCGCCTTTTCCACCTTACCGATAAGCGCCTTACTGGTGGTCGCAAAATAAATGATCTCCTTGCCGCTCCCGTGCTCGGCCTGGGCCAGAAGGTCGGCGGCCACGTGGTTCGGGTTGGCCCCGGAGTCGGCAATGATCATCACCTCGCTCGGACCGGGCAGCAGGTCGATACCCACCGTGCCCAACACCTGGCGCTTGGCTTCCATGACAAAGGCGTTCCCCGGACCGAAGATCTTGTCGACCGCGGGAATGGTCTTGGTGCCGAAGGCCATCGCACCGATCGCCTGCACACCACCAACCTTGTACACCTCCTCGATCCCAACCATCGAAAGGGCCGCCAGCATGCCGGGCGCGATCGAACCGTCCGCCGCCGGAGGCGTGCACACCGCGATCTCCGGGCATTTCACCAACTTGGCCAATACCGCGGTCATCACCACGGTGGAGACCAAAGGCACATTGCCGCCGGGAATGTAGAGACCCACCCGTTGGATCGGATAAAAACGTTCACCGATAACGCCGCCCTGCGCGTTCTTCGCCTTCCAGGCTTTCGGCAGAGTCTTCTTGTGGAATTCCTTCACCATCGCGATGGATTCGCGAATCGCCTTGCGATCGGCGGCGGACAGAGTCTTTTCCGCCGCTTTCAACTCGGCCGGATCCACCCGCATGGCCGGTGCATTGAGCTTGGCGCCATCGAACTTTTCGGTGTAGCGCAAAACCGCCGCATCCCCGTCTTTCCGGATGTCTGCCAAGACGGAGGCAACCACGCCGGACACATCACCGGAGACCGTGGCACGACCGCAGAACTCGCGCAGTGCCGCATGAAACTTAGGTGTATCGGAATACTGAAGCTTTTGCATAATGGATAAAGTCCGTTCGTTGCGTAGCGGTATATCGGGAACGAAGCCTAAAAGACGGTCGTTTCCGGCTTTTGCTTTTGCCCCTGCGGGATGGTGAAGATGCCGTCCGGCAAGGGCTTGTTGACGAAAATATTGGTCAAGACCACGGTGTGCAGCTTCTTGCCATCCTGATAGTATTCGACACGCTCCGGGAATTTGATGCCACCGATGAGCTGCGTGCCGCTTTCCACACTCTCTACCATGGCATCGCTGACCGTGGAGACCAGGCTATCGTCATTGACCGCGAAGTAGCGGACCGTGACCGGCCCCTCTTCCGGGTAGCTGTAGACCAGCTTGTGACAACGGATGCCGCGGCGTTGCTCGATCCCTTCGTAGCTCACGCGCTCGCCATTCTTGAAGTCCGGCCGGAAGTAACTGAAATATTGCCGCGTGCTGTATTGCACCTGATCCATCTCCTTGCCGGTCAAGGTACGCATCTGCGAAGCCTTGGCATTCAGGTTGGACCGGATGATGCAGGCGTCTTCCCCGCTCAAGATGGTAGTCTCCACCAGGTCGTCCACCCGCACTTCCAAACGCTGGGATCCCGGCTTGCGGGCGATGATCAGCAAGGTGGCATCGGGCATCTTGGGCTCCGCCGGGACGATTCCGCCTGTCATTTGCAGCGTCACCAGCCCATCGAGGACGGATTCATCCGCGATTGTGGCGCGGGCGCGGTTGATAATCTCGGAGGCCGAAGGTGTTTGTGCCGAAAGGCCGACGACACAGAATAGACTCAGAGCAACTAAATATTTCATAACTGTAGGGCAGTTCAGACCGGGCCGTCGCGTCAAAGTTCACTTATTCCCACTCGATCGTGCTCGGCGGCTTGGAACTGATGTCGAGGACGACACGGTTGCAGCCAGTGACTTCGTTGATGATACGGCTGGAAATCGTGCGCAAGACGTCGTAGGGCACACGGGCCCAGTCGGCGGTCATCGCATCCACACTCTCGACGATACGGAGTGCGACCACATTCTCGTAGGTACGCTCATCCCCCATCACGCCCACCGTCTTGACCGGCAGAAAGACACAGAAGGATTGCCAAACCTTGTAGTACAGGTCGGCCGCCATCATTTCCTCATGCAGGATCGCGTCGGCCTTGCGCAGGACTTCGAGGTCTTCGGCCTTGATCGGGCCCATGACCCGCACGCCGAGACCCGGCCCCGGGAAAGGCTGGCGCCAGACCACTTCCTTGGGCAGTCCGAGCTGGGTGCCGAGCTCGCGGACCTCGTCCTTGAACAACTCGCGGAGCGGCTCGAGCAACTTCAGGTTCATCTTCTCCGGCAAGCCGCCCACATTGTGGTGGCTCTTGATCAGCGCGGCCGGATTTCCGTCAATCGCGACCGATTCGATCACGTCCGGGTACAGCGTCCCTTGGGCGAGGAAGGTGTAATTCCCCTTCTCCTTCAGGTCATGAACCGCTTCATCGAAGACCTCGATGAAAGTGTTCCCAATGATTTTGCGCTTTTGCTCGGGGTCGGAAACACCGGCGAGACGGTCGAGGAAGAGGTCCACCTTGTCCGCCACCCGCAGGTCCAGGTCGAAATGATCCCCGTAGAGCTTTTCCACCTGCTCGCGCTCGTGCAGGCGCAACAGGCCGTTGTCCACAAAAACACAGGTGAGCTGGCGACCAATCGCCTTGTGAATCAGTGCCGCAGCCACGGAGGAGTCGACCCCGCCGGAAAGCGCCAGGATGACACGCTCTTCACCGACGGTTTCACGGATCTTCTGGACGGATTGCTCGATGTAGTTGGCCATCGACCAGTCCGCCTTGCACCCGCAGACCTTGAAGAGGAAGTTTGCAATCACCTCCATGCCCATCTCGGAGTGCGCCACCTCGGGGTGGAACTGCATGCCGTAGAAATCGCGCTCGGCATCCTGGATCGTCGCATAGGGCGAATTTTCCGTCGATGCAATCGCCTCGAACCCGGTCGGCAGGGCTTCGAGACGGTCACCGTGCGAATTCCAGACCCGCAGATTATCCGGCAGGCCGTCAAAGAGTTTGCCCTTCTTCGCAATATTGAGGGTGCCGTGGCCGAACTCACGCTCGGTGCTCTTGGCAACCTTGCCGCCCAGCATGTGGGCCATGAGTTGCTCCCCGTAGCAGATGCCCAGAACAGGAACGCCCATTTCGAAAACGGCTGCGTCCGGACGGGGCGAGCCCTCGAGCAGGACGGACGACGGCCCCCCTGACAGGATGACGCCCCTGACGTCGGCATCCTTGAGGACGCTGGCTTGCGTGTTATACGGGTAGATACGGGACAACACGTTGGCTTCGCGGATGCGGCGCGCGATAACCTGTGTGTACTGGGAACCAAAGTCGAGGACGGCGATATGTTCTGGCATGTGCTGTATGAAGGTGGGTCAGTCGGAAAATGAAAGGTTAAAATCGTAATCGACCATTCGTAAAGCCGCATTGGGGGCAATCGCATTCTTCGCTCCCGTGCGGACCGGTGTAAATCTGACTGCATTTGATGCAATGGTAGATCACCTTGTGGCGCTGCGCCTCGTACAGGTGCTTGTCGCGCCAGTCGTAATAGAACCAGAGCCCGAAGATCAGCACGAAGCCGGCTACGAGATAGAATAGATAAAAGATCTCAACGCTTAAGGTAATCACGAAAAACTGAATCCGGAAGATGGACAGGTTACGGGGAAAAGCCCCAAACTGTTAACATGATCGCTCCGGGGCGGAACAATCAATACGAATCTGCACCCGCCCGGATACGCAAAAAGCACGGCCCTGATTGAGGACCGTGCTCTAGAAATCCAGTCGGATTCAAACAGCCTGGGCTTACAGGGCCAGCTTCCCTTCGACCAGTCCCACGGGGAACGGTTCCGGCCGCTCCGGCTTGGACTCGATGGTGACATGCTCCCCGCTGAGCGAGGACTTCTCGAAGGAGTGCATCAATTCCATGACGTGGTAGGCCAGTTCGCCGCTGGCACGATGTGGACGCCCCTCCCGGATGGCATAGGCCATGTCGGCGGCACCGATGCTGCGCATGTTCGTCTCATAAGGGAACTCAAGCGCGTGCTCCAGCCAATCCGGCTTGTCACTGCCCTCCGGTTTCAATTTCGGATCGTAGATCGAAATCGGACCACCGAAGGTATTGGGATCCGGCAGGGACATCGAGCCCTCGGTACCGTAAAGTTCGATGCGCGAGTGCTTGTGCGCACAGACATCGAAAGAGAACACCGCCGTAATCACCGCACCAGAATGAAACTCCAACGTAGCCGAGGCGTGCGTCGGGATTTCAACGGGGATTTTCTGCCCCTTACGTTCCGGACAACCTGCGATACGCTCGTCGAAAGCCTTCGAAACCACGGCTGCAACCCGCTTGACAGGCCCGAGCAGGTTGACCAACGCAGTCAGGTAATAGGGCCCCATATCGAAAACGGGGCCGCCGCCGACCTGATAATAGAATGCAGGGTTCGGGTGCCAGCCTTCCGGCCCCCGCCCCATCATGAAGGCAGTCCCCGAAACAACTCTGCCAATCACGCCATCATCCACCAGCTTGCGGCCGGTCTGGTGTCCGGCACCGAGGAAGGTGTCCGGCGCGCAACCGATCCGGAGTCCTTTTGCCTCCGCGAGTGCGGTGAGGGCCTTGGCCTCTTCCAAGGTCACAGTCAGCGGCTTCTCGCAGTAAACATGCTTGCCCGCGTTGAGGATCGCGGTGCTGACTTTCGCATGGGCGGCCGGAATGGTCAGATTGATGATCAATTCGACATCCGGATTGGCCAGCAGTTCTTCCACTGTTTGCGCCACGCATCCGTTTTCTTCCGCCTTGGCTTTGGCCACCTCCAGGTTGAGGTCGGCACAGGCGACGACCTTGAGGATATCAAAGACTTTGGCACCATTGAAATAGGCCTGGGAAATTTTACCGCAGCCAATAATTCCGATTCCGAGGGGTTTCATAGAGATATGTTTTCTGGGGTTATTTGTTGCCGCGGGCAATGCCGGACTGGGTCAGGTAAGTATAACTTTGCTGGACGGCTTCGATCATATCTTTGTCGTAACGATCCAGTTCAACTACAATGTATTCAGCATGCTTGGCTTCGGCCGACGCGGCCTTCAGATCCACGTCGCCGGTACCGGCCGGGAGGAACGGAAATTCAGCCTCACGGTCATTCACATGGCCGTCCTTGAAGTGTAGGGCGCGGCCACGCGGACCGATGTCCTTGAGGAACTCAACCGGATCGATTCCGGCGCGCGCCACCCAGAAAATATCCGCCTCCCACAGTACCGTCTCGGGAGTCAGCTCCAGGAAGAGTTGATGGGCACGGCGGCCGTCTTCCAGTTCCGGAATATCGGCATCGTGATTATGGTAACCGACCAACAATCCATGTTCGGCGGCGTTTGCGGCGGCTTCACAAAAGAGTTCCGTGGTCGCCTTCACGCCATCAACGGTCTTCATGCAATCTGGGAAACCGGGCGGCACCCCGGGAATGATATATTTATGCCCGAGCTCGAGAGCAGTTTCGATAACCTTGTTCTTATTGTCCCCGAGTGGTAGAGGACAGTGCGCGGTCGGCGCGGTGATACCAAGCTCCTTGTAGAGCTTGGCGGCCGCAGCCGGACCCTCGCCGTGCATACCGGCCGGTTCCACGCAGGCGAAGCCCATATCGGCAAGCTTGCGGATCGTACCTTCGAAGTCAGCACTGAGCGGGTCGCGCAGGCTGTAGAGTTGAACTGATATTTGTGGTGTCATTACTAGGGATCTTGTCTGTCGTTACTGGATAAAACTTGTCCATTTGCTATCGGAAGCCGCCGAGGCGACAGCCGTCTCGATGAACGCCATGCCATAGACCCCGTCCTCGATGGTCGGGAAGTCGTAGTCGCCGGCGTCCGTGCCATCGATCGCGTCGCGGATGGCCCGCACCGCCTCGCTGTAGATATTGGCAAAGGCCTCGAGGAAGGCTTCGGGATGCCCCGCCGGAATCCGTGTGAAACGTTTGGCCGCCTCACTGAGATAGTCGTTTCCCCGGCGAAGGACTTGAGCCGGCGCGGAATTGGACTTGAGGATCAGTTCGTTCGGATGCTCCTGATGCCACTCCAGCGAACCTTCCGTACCGTAAATCCGGATACTGAGGTTGTTTTCCTCTCCCGCCGAAATCTGCGATGCGTACAGCACCCCTTTGGCCCCGCCCTTGTAACGGACCAGCATGTTGCCATCGTCCTCAAGCAGGCGGCCGTCAACGAAACTGGTGAACTCCGCACAGAGCGATTCGATCTTCAGGCCGGTGATATAACGGCCCAGCTGCTCCGCATGCGTGCCGATATCCCCTACACAACAGGACGCGCCTGCGCGCTGCGGATCCGTGCGCCAGGCCGCCTGCTTCTGATCCTCCGCCTCTATTTTATCGCTCAACCATCCTTGCGGATATTCGGAGACGACCTTGAGAATCCTCCCCAGCCCACCGCGGCGAACAATCTCTCGAGCTTCCTTGACCATCGGATAGCCGCTGTAGTTATGCGTCAGCGCAAAGATCTTTCCGGATTCGGCCTGCACCGTCTGAAGCGCCTTGGCCTCCTCCAGCGTCAGGGTCATCGGCTTGTCACAGACGACGTGAAAGCCGGCCTTGAGAAAACAGGCAGCCACCGGGGCATGCATGAAATTCGGGGTGACGATGGAAACGAAATCGATCCGCTGGTCTTCGGGGAGCGCGGCTTCCGCCGCCGCCATCGCTTCATAGCTGCCATAGACCCGCGACGGATCCAGAAACAGATCCTCTCCCGAGGCCCGGGATTTTTCGGGATTGGAGGAAAAGGCGCCGGCCACCAGGTCGATCTGACCATCCAGTGCGGCCGCCATCCGGTGCACGGCTCCGATGAAGGCATCACGGCCTCCACCCACCATGCCCATGCGTAATTTTCTCTGGGGCATTGTCTGTACGGGTTATTGGTTCTCTTTGTCGAAGGCCGCATCAAAGGCGACCTTGTTGACTGGGAAATCGAATCGCCTGACATTGGCGGCCGATTCCGCAGCCCCGTGAAACCGGTCCATACGGCCATCCTCCCATTCCACGGATAGCGGGCCAGCATAGCCGATGTCATTGAGCGCGACGATGATCTCCTCGAAGTTGATGTCGCCCCGCCCCACCGAGCGGAAGTCCCAGTAGCGGCGCGGGTCCGTAAAATCCGTATGCCCGCCGAAAACACCGACTGTGCCATCACCATGCCCCCACCAGGCGTCTTTCATGTGGGCGTGATAGATACGGTCGCTGAACACACGGATGAACTTCACGTAGTCGACCCCCTGGTACCCGAGGTGCGAAGGATCGTAGTTGAAGCCGAAACGCTTGTGCTGGCCGACCGCATCGAGCGCACGCTGGGAACTGGCGATATCGAAGGCGATCTCGGTCGGGTGCACCTCCAGGGCGAAATTGACATCGACTGCCTCAAAGGCATCAAGGATCGGACCGAAGCGCTTGGCGAAGTCTTCGTAGCCCTTGTTCAGGTAGTCCTGACTGGTCGGCGGAAAGGCATAGAGCGCGTGCCAGATACTGGAACCGGTAAAGCCGTTCACCACTACGGGAAAAGGATTCGCCTCCGGACGCAGGTCCATGAATTTGCGGCAGGCATTGCCCGTATCGATCATTTTAGCGGCGGCACGCTGGCGCACCCCTTCCGGATCGCCGTCCCCCCAAACATCACCGGCCAGGATCGCCTTGTGCCGCGCGTCGATCGGGTCGCAGATCGCCTGGCCGACCAAATGGTTGGAGATCGCGTAACAGGTTAGGCCGTTGTCGGACAGCAATTGCCACAAGTCTTTCAGGTAAGCCTCGTCGGCGAGTGCCCGGTCCACATCGAAGTGGTCTCCCCAGCAGGCGAGCTCGACGCCATCGTAACCCATCGCCTTAACCTTGGGTAAAAGTTCACGGACCGGGATGTCGGCCCACTGGCCGGTGAAGAGAGTAACGGGGCGGGTATTGCTTGAGGTATCCTTCATGCCCATAGATTAGCAGAAACGGGTCGGTCAATGCTATGTGATAATAGGCATGTTTTTGTAAATTTTCGTCATTTACCCCCGCTCACCGCAACGAGTCGGGCGTAGTCCTTCGGGGTCATCTGCAGTCCGGCCCGGAACGCCCGGCTCAGGCAGCTTTGGTCGTAGAAGCCGCAATCCTGGGCGACTTCCGAGAAGGACTTGCGGGAAAGGCGGATTTCGCGACAAGCCGCATTGAGACGTACCTTGTTGAGGTATTTCTTCGGGGTGGTGTTTAGGTAGCTCTGGAAACGCCGCTCCAGGGTGCTGACCGACAGATGACCGGCCTCGGCGATTTCACTCACACTGATCTCCGACGGGAAGTTCTCCGCAATGTAACGTAACGCAGCTGCAGTGTCCTCCGGCATGCCTTGGACAATTGAGCCGGAACGGATCAGCCGCGCCACCCCGGCAATGCCGACTACACGGTTGGCACGGTCAAACAGGGGGATCTTACTGACTTCACGCCAGTCCGGCATGAGATCGTCGTTGGGGGAAAGCTCCAACTTGCCGAGCATCGGTTGCCCGGACTTCAACACACGGGCATCGTCCTGCATGTATTCCTCCGCCAGATGCGACGGGAGGATGTCACGGTCCGTTTTGCCAACCAGCGAGCCCCAGCCATCGACCCCCATGATCTGGCAAAACTCATCGTCACAGGCGACAAAGCGCCCCTCCGTATCCTTCACGAAAAAGCAAAGATCGGGGATCGCCTTAAAGAGGGGCTCCAGCAGCTGCCCGGGGCGCAAACTGTCAACAAAGTCGTGAAAAGAGAACTCGGACATGATCCGGCTCTGGTATCCTAACCCAGGATGGAAACCGCAACTGTGAAATAGATGGTCAAGCCAACGGCATCCATCATCGAAGTAATCAACGGACTGCTGGCCACTGCGGGGTCGAGCTTAAGCTTGGTCAGGGTAAAGGGAAGCAGGACACCGATCAGGTTCGCTACCATGACAATGGCCACCATGCTGATCGAAACGATCATCGCGATCTCCACCCCGCTCCGGTAGATGCCGAGCAACCAGGACAGCACCCCCATCACGCCTCCCAGCATCAAGCCGACAAGGATCTCTTTGGCCACCGCACGGTACCACTTCTCCAGCTTCAGGTCTCCCGTGGCGATCGCACGTACCATCAGGGTGGCCGACTGCGCGCCCGTATTTCCCCCACTGGCGATCAACAGTGGCATGAAAAAAGCGAGCACGATATAATTGACCAGATAGTCCTGGTACTTCGCGATGATCCCCGCCGAGAGCAGGTTCACAAAAATAAGGATGACCAGCCAGCCGATCCGCTTGCGGAAAAGGAAGGACGGCGCGGCCGCCGTGTAGTTCATGTCAAGAGGCGCCACCGCAGCGCCCTTCTGGATGTCTTCCGTCGCCTCTTCCTCGGCCACGTCGAAAATATCGTCGACCGTCACAATCCCAAGAAGCACCCCTTCGGAATCAACCACTGGCAAGGCATTCACGTCATAGCGCTGAATCATTTCAACAGCGACTTCCTGGTCGTCAAAGGCCGACAAACTGACGAAATTGAAATTCAGCATGTCACGGATCACCCGTTCCGGCGGAGCCATGATCAGGCGTCGCATGCGCACGATATCAATCAGTTTCCCGTTGCCGTCCGTCACATACAGGATGTTGAGAATCTCGCTGTCCCGACCGAACTTGCGAATATGGGCCAGGGCATGCTCACAGGTCCACTCGGCACGCAAGCGGATATAATCCGGCGTCATCATCCGGCCGACACTGTTTTCCGGATAGCCGAGCAGTTGGCGGGATTCCGTCAAGTCCTCCGGGCTGAGGAGTTGCATCAGGCGCCGAGTCACGGTGGCAGGCAGCTCCTCTAACATAGCGGTCCGGTCGTCCGGACTGAGGTTGGCCAGAAGGTGACGGGTGTCCGAATCGGTCAGCGCATCGAGGATCTCATCCTGGTATTCCGGTTCGAAGTGGGAAAAGACGTCCGCCGCGCGCTGGCGCGGCAAGGCACGGTACACCAGGATCTGATGCGGTTTGTCGAGGCTCAGAATCAAATCCGCAACCTCAGGATCCGCCCAGTTACAAAGACGCTCGGATAGCGCCTTGAGCTGCCCTTTCTCGATCAGCTCAGCAACTTCAGTTTCCGTCACTGTATTCTCTTCCACCATGCGACTCCGTAATAGAAGCCAGTCCCACTCGGAGTAAAGCAGCGATTACAGGATTGTGTTAGATAAAACACCAAAGAGCATGCAGGAAACGGCCTAGCCTCTAACTGAACACCTGTCTTCGTAGCGGCTTGATCACGGCTAGGTCGCCCCAGTCCGCCCCCTGCAGGGCGAGTGCCCTGGGCGGGTATTTGCGTCGCTTTTGGGCCTGCCAGGCCCCGGTAAAGCCC